>NZ_BAAANG010000003.1:198218-231303 GCF_039529675.1 Microbacterium paludicola | reverse complement strand
CTGGACGTACGACTCCCACCACGACCGGCGGTACACGGGAGCGGCGATGACGTCGTGGTAGAGCGGCCAGATCGTGCCGTTGGCGAAGCCCTCGTAGTACGACTCGATCTCGGCAGCGCTCAGCGGCACGGGCACGAGTCGGGCGCCCTCGAAGTCGAACGGCTCGATGTCGAGGTCGGGCTGGCCGCCCCATCCCACCCACGCGCGGTCGGGCTTGCGCATGACGGGCTCGAGGGCGGTGACGAGACCGCCGGGCGACCGCCGCCAGCTCTCCTCGCCATCCGGCGCGATCACCCGGTCGACGGGAAGGCGGTTGGCGACGACGACGAGATCTGCGCGAGACATATCGGCTCCTCCTAGGGGCTCCTTTTCACGGTATCAGCGGGGCCTTTCCGCGGCGGGCCCGGCGACCGGGGCTTGACGGCGCATGCCCCGGCGGTTATGGCCGCGTGCCATGGGCACCGTCTCCCGCGCAAGCCCCTGCACGCGGATGGCCCGGCCGCTAGCGTGGTGCCATGGCACTGCGCAAATACCTCAGCGGCACCGGACTGATCGGCACGCTCACGAGCGGCTACGCGCTGCTGCGCGGCGCGAACGCCCAGAAGTTCACCTGGCGCACCGGTCTCGGCTGGGTGAGCTGGGGCATCACCCTCGCGCTCACGATCGGCACGATCATCGACATCCGCAACGCCAGCCGCGGCCGCACCGTGTCGGAGGACTCCCCCATCCACGGCAAGGAGGCGAAGTACTACTCGCCCCGGGATGCCGAGAAGGAGCTCGCCAAGCGCCGTCGCTGACGTCGGCGCCCGCGCGGCGTGCGAATCAGGTGATGCCGCGGGTGAAATCGATCACGGTTCGACCGAACCGCGCGTCCGCGCCCACCGGAATCCTCACTGTGCGGCATATCGTTGCCTCACCGCAGATGGATTCGGGCAGAGGGATCCCCCCTCCCTCCGGTCACCCCCGACCCGCCCGACTGCGCGCTCGACGGCAGTGTCGATGGATCCTGTGACCCGGCAGGTCAATCCGCGACGCCTCGGCAGCGACCGAGGCAGCTGCTCGAGATCTCTCGATGAGTGCTCGGCGTGAGCCGGCCTGTAGAGGAGCAGACGATGATCGAAACCCTTGAGATCACATCCGTGAGGCTCAGCGACATGGTCGCGGAGCGCATCGCCGATGCGATCATCGACGGCACGATGCCCGCGGGCGCCCGCGTCCGGGACAACGAGCTCGCGCAGCAGCTCGGCGTCTCCCGCATGCCCGTGCGCGAGGCGCTGCAGCGCCTGCAGCGCGTCGGCCTGATCGAGACGGCGGCAAGCCGGTACACGCGGGTGACGGAGGTGTCGCCCGACATGGTGCAGTCGACCCTCGAGTTCGCGGCGCACTACCTGAGCTCGGTCGTCGGGATGGCGCTCCCCCGCATGGACGAGGCACAGCGCCAGGAGGCGGCGGCGGGGATCGACCAGATCATCACGCGCATGATGGCCACCGACGCAGGTCTCGTCGCTCAGCGCGAGCTGCAGGCACTGCTTCTGTCCTACGCCGGAAACAAGTTCATGGAGATCGTCTCGGTCGACCTGGGAATGGCGATCCAGCGCAATCTCGCCGCTGGAGGCGCCGACGACTCGGCGGCCGGCAACCTCCCGTACCTCACGAGCATGCGCGACGCCGTGCGCGCAG
Source organism: Microbacterium paludicola (assembly GCF_039529675.1). Classification (NCBI taxonomy): domain Bacteria; kingdom Bacillati; phylum Actinomycetota; class Actinomycetes; order Micrococcales; family Microbacteriaceae; genus Microbacterium; species Microbacterium paludicola. Next base: position 229,623 of record NZ_BAAANG010000003.1, on the reverse strand, counting down.
GCGACGCGGACGGGGCCGAGCGGATCATCCGCGCGCACTTCGGCGTCGACGGCTGACGTCAGAGAAGTCCCTGCTCGCGGGCGACGCTCAGCAGCTCGCTGCGGCGCGAGACCCCGAACTTCCGGTAGATCGCCTGCAGCTGGCTCTTGACGGTGTTCGGCGACACCTCCAACCGCGCGGCCGCCTCGGCGACCGACCTGGCCGAGCCGATCATCTCGAGCACCCGGCGCTCCTGCGGCGTGAGGGCGGCGAGCGTGACGGTCGGCTGCGGTCGTCGCATGTGGTGCTCCGTGAGGGAGGCGAGGCTCGGGCTGTCCTCCGATCGCTCGACAAGCCCGCGGAGGTCGTCGAACTCGGCGCTTCCGATGAGGCCGAGCGCGACCGGCAGCGTGTGGCGGTCGGCGAGTGCGACCGCGCGGCCGAACGACTCGCGCGCGGCATCCCTGGCTCCCGCGCGCAGCTGCGCGACCGCGAGCGCCGCCCGTGCCTCGATCACGAACCGCGGCATCGCCCCGCCCTCCTCGATCGCCGCCATGGCCGACATCTCGGCGCCGTGGAGGTCGCCCGCCTGAAGCAGCGCTGAGGCCCGGCGGGCTTCGGCGTACAGCGGCAGCCGAGCGCCGGCGGGTGCCTGCAGCAGCTTCAGGGCGCGGGCGGGGCGGCCATCGAGCAGCAGGCGGTATGACTCGGCGTACGCCAGCGCACCGGCGTTGACGGGCGTCGCGAGCAGACCGGGAGGCGACGTCTCGCAGTTGCGCGCGAGCTCGCTGCGTGCACGCTCGATCTCGGTCGGCCCCAGGTGGACCGCGTACATCACGGCTGCGGCGGCGACGATGATCCGGTGGTCGTAGAGGTGGTCGCCCGACAGCGCGACCAGCGCCGCGAGCGCCCCGCGGAAGTCCAGTGCGTCTGAGCGTCGCATCGACTGGGCGAGGCGCGCGGGAGACGACACGCCACCGCTCGCGCGGTGGACGGCCGCCGCGCGCTCGAGCCAGTGCGCCGTGGCGTCGGCGCGCCCCGCGAACGAGTTGAGCCAGGCCATCTCCGCGGCGGCGCGGGCGGCGATCTCGTAGTCCTCGCGGATGAACGCCGACGAGTAGGTCTCCTCGAGCTGGGCTTCCGGCTGCGTGTCCCACCCGGAGCGCTCGACCGGGCCGCCCACGACGAAGGCGAGCGCCCACTCGAACATGAGGCGAGGCGCGGACGCCGGTGGCTCCTCACGCGCCGCCGCGCGGCGATATTCGTCGCGGGCTTCGAAGGCGCACTCGACGGCTCGCGCGACGTCGCCCGCCAGGCGTGCCGAACGGCTCCGGGCCGTCAGCTCGGCGACGCGGCGCCAGGCCGGATCCTTCGCCAGGCTCGCCCTCCGGATAGAGGGCGACGAACGGTAAGGGAGCTGGAGGTGCAGCTGCTGCCAGTGCGGTCGACCGAGCAGCATTTCGGGGGGAACCGCCTCGGCGATGGCCCTGAGCGCCGTCGGATGCTCGTGGAGCATCACGTCCCAGTTCCTGTCGGCGAGCGCGACGGCATCCGCCCATGCGGCTTCGGCGAGCGCGCGGAAAGCCTGGGCCGCGAGCGGCGGGACGCTCACACCAGCCCCCGTCGTCGCGCCGCCACCAGGAGGTCGCGCCGGTCGTGCACGCCGAGCTTGAGGTAGAGCATGCGCAGCTGCGTCTTGACGGTGTTCACCGAGACCATAAGCCGGGCCGCTGCCTCGGCGACCGTGATCCCCTCGGCGAGCACCGCCAGCACCGTGCTCTCCCGCGCGCTCAGTCGCGGTCCCTCGGGGCCGGGTGTCGACGCGATCGGCGCATCGGCCACCGCGAGCGCGAGATAGCGGCGAGGATGCCGCTGGGGAAGCAGCGCCGCGAGTTCGCGCAGGTCGTCGGCCGGCAGGATCGCGAGCGAGATGAGCAGCCGGTGCTCGGCGACGAGCTCGAGGGCCTCGCTGAACGTCTCCGCGGCCGCGCGCTCCTCACCGCGTCGCAGCAGCAGGATCGAATGGACGGCGAGCGCGTGGACGCGCATTCTCGGCCAGCGGCTGCCCTCGGCGAGGAAGCGGGTGGTCATCGCGTAGGCGCGCTCGTCGTCGCCGAGCTGGTGAAGGGCGGCGGCGGCCCGACCCGACCCGATCTCACCGGACACTCGCTCGGTGGCGCCGATGGCCTGCACGGCGAGCGCCGCCTGTCCCGAGCGCAGGTACAGGCGCGTCTGCGCCACTTCGAGCATCGCCTCATTGAGGTGCGCGGCAGCCCAGCCGTCGTGGAAGGTGTCGGTCTCTGCGCGCAGGTGGGCGAGCGTGGTGGCCGGGTCGAGCTCCGGGTCGTGGGCGTCGATCAGCGCGCGGACGGCGCACAGCAGCAGCGCGTGATCCCGAGCGTCCCCGACCGCGGCGAGCTCGGCCCGCGCGCCCGCCAGATCGAGCTCGTCGAGCAGCAGTTGGGCTCGCGCGATGCGGTCGGTGTGCGTCGTGTGGTGCACCGTCGGGTGCTCCGCGCGGAGGCGGGCGATCCGGCCCAGCCAGGCGAGCGCCTGCGCCCGCTTCCCCGTGAGGGTCACGAGCCAGGCGAGCTCGGCCGCGGCGTTGATCGCCGCGCGCGGATGCCCCTCCTGCTCGGCGGCCTCGAAGGAGCGCGTGAACATCGTGATCGCGTCGGATCCTCGCCCGGCGAAGAGTGCGACGAGAGCCCACTCGTGGTGAAGATCGGCCAGGATCAACCGCGCGCCGGCGCGCTCGGATTCCGGGGCCGCGGCGAGCTCTGCCTGCGCACGCGCGACCCACCGCGCGGCGTCCTCGAGCCGACCACGGAAGCGAGCGGCCGCGGCGTACGCGGTCTGCACGGCGAGGCGGTCGATCAGGCTGTCGCTCCGGCGCAGCGGCGGGAGCACACCTCCCCACAGGCTCGGCCGCAGTCGGCCGAAGAACGTGTGCGCAAGCACCTGGCGGGTCACCGCCCAGAGCGGTCGCGCGCGCAGCACGTCGTCGGGCAGCGAGTCGGCGACGGTGCGCTTCACCTCGAGGCGGAAGCTCGAGAGGTACGACCAGTGCGCCTCGCTCAGCTCGATCGCCCGGAGATGATCGCCGTCCGCGAGCGCGCGGAAGATCGCGCTGACGCGGGGATCCTCCCCCTGCCTCATCGGCATGCGATCGTCATTCCTTCACTCGGCGGATCGACGCGTCGCGACCGGCGACACGCCCGAGGATTCTATGGTGCACCCCTGAGCGGCGACCCCCACATCCCCGCCCGTAGGCTCCTTTTCGTGGTCACCATCGACGTCGCTCTGCCCGGGACGCTCGCCGCCGACTCGATCGTGCGCGCCTACATGCAGGACGTCGCGTCGCGGTGGTACGGACGGCCCGCGACGGAGGAGGAGATCGAGCAGGCCCTGCGCGACGAGCCGTACGACGACCTGCAGGCCCACACCGGCGTGTTCCTGGTCGCGACGGAAGACGGCCGTCCGGTCGGCTGCGCGGGCGTGCGATTCCTCGATGACGTCGCGGAGCTGACGAAGGTCTTCACGCTGCCGAGCCAGCGCGGCAGGGGTGTCGGCTCACAGCTGCTGCGGGCCGCCGAGCAGGAGTGCCGGGACCGCGGGATCCGCACTCTCCGCCTCGACACCCGCGCGGAGCTGCGCGAGGCGTGCGCGCTCTACGAGCGCTCCGGGTTCGTGCGCGTGCACCCGTTCAACGACGAGCCGTACTCCGACCGCTGGTACAGCAAGACCTTGGAGGCGTGACCCGCGTCGAGAACGGAAGAAGCCCCGACGCATCGTGACCGATACGTCGGGGCTTCTTGCTTGTGCACCCCCAGGGACTTGAACCCTGAACCCACTGATTAAGAGTCAGTTGCTCTGCCGATTGAGCTAGAGGTGCATGTTCCAGAGGCGAAGTTTCGCGCTCCCGAACCGAGGGACTACGTTACCAGCCGGGACCGCTTCGCGCGAATCGGGGCGGCAGGTCCCGCTCTCCGGGCGTGTCACCACGCCGTCGACGGGCGGCGATAGGATGGCCGCCCTGGCATACGCGCCTCTCCTGCCCCCGAAGGAGTCAAGTGGCCGCTCTCATCCACATCCTTGTGAGGCAGGGTGCCCTGGCGCGGGAACGCGCTCTGGAGCTCGCCGGCTCCGATCGCGACGAGCTGCAGCGGCTGCGCGAGCTGCTCGAATCGGGCGAGCTTGGCTGAAGGCCCTGGACGGGATCACCTCGGTCGAGGAGATCCTGCGGGTCGTGGCCTGATCAGAACGGCGCGTCCAGGCCCATCCTGAGGTCGGGCATGGGCACCTCGGCGAGGGCTTCGAACCGCACCATCGGAGTGGGTTTGTACGCGTAGGCGCGACCCGCGGGTGACACGTACTCGAGCAGACCGTCGCGGCCTTGGCGCGTGCGCCAGGGCGAGTGATGCTTCAGCCTGTGATGCGCTTCGCAGAGGTGGGCGAGGTTGGTCACCGCCGTCGGCCCGTCCTCCGAGTACGGAACCGTGTGGTCGACGTCGGATCTTCGTGCGGGTTGTCGACAGCCGGGGAAGCGGCAGTGCTCATCTCTCGCCGTGAGGAACCGGCGCTGCGCGGCGGTCGGGGTGTACGCGTCGACGGAGAGCAACGCCCCGGTCTCGCAGTGCTGCCACAGGCGGGACCAGGTGGGAGCGCTCGCGGCGAGACGGCGGGCGGTGTCGGGGTCGATCGGGCCGTACCCGGCGAGGAACGCCGCACCGTCGCCGATGCCGTCGTCGTCGGTGAGGGTGTCGGTGGGGATGGTGACCTGGATGACGGCGCGGATGGCATCCACCCCCTCGCCTGCCGTGGGCGTGCCGGTGAGGACCATGTCGATGAGCAGGTCGGCGCGGTGGTGGTCGAGGGTGCGACCGTCGACGTCGCCGGCGGCACGGGCGATGGCCTTGTTCTTGGTTCCCATCTGGGTGACCCGGTCGTGCATCGCGTAGATGAACGCGGCAGGGCCGACGATCAGCAGCTGCGCCATGCCGTCCTCCAGCGGGGAGGCCCACACGCCACGCGTGGCCATGGCTTCCTCGTGCCGCGCGGCGATCGGCAGCGGGTCGATCCGCTCGGCCACGGCCTTGACCAGTGCGCGCAGCTGACCGACGGTCGTGGCCGCCGCGCGGGGAAGGACGATGCTCTCGTATTCGGCGCGGGAGTCGTCATCCAGCCGGTCGCCCGCGGCGAGGATCACCTTCGCATGGGCCTCGGTGATGCGCCCGTCCTGCAGCGCGGTGAAGGTGGCGGGGAACTCTGTGACCAGGGTGAGCGCGCCGGACATCCGGTTGCGGATCGTTCCGTCCGGGATCCGCGCCGCCGCACCGAGTTCTGCCGCCATGGACCGGGTGGCGAAGTCGTACTCCGACTCCGATCCGCTGCGCCTCGCCTGGGCCGCCGCGATCTGGGCGAGGCCCACCAGTGCGGATGCCTGGCGCGCACGCAGGCGTGCGATCTGCGCCTCGGCGTCGACGTATTCGTCGACCAGCGCCGACGTGCGGGCGTTCTCTTCGTCCGTGGGGATCCACGGAGCCGGAGCGATCGCCTGGGAGGTCATGAGGTGATTCTTCCAGGGGCCACCGACATTCCAGGTGAGGAAAAGGGCTGATCCGGGGTATGAAATCAGAAGGGATCAAACGCGGGCTGTGGACGAGAGACCCGAGCGACTGAGAGTGGCGGCGCCGTTGGCCGGCTTGGGCGTTTCGACTCGCTGCGCTCGCTCAACGCGACGTGCTGGGCGTCTCCGCCACGGCGCTGCTCGACGGATTCGTGTGGGCGCTGCCCGAGTGACGATCGCCGGATGACACGCCGGATGACGCACCGTGTTCCGCCGTCCGGACCCGGTGGGAGGCGCCGTTATCCTGAGAGCGTGACTCCCCCGGCGTCGGCCACCTCCCTTCCGCACGGCGATCCCGACGCCGACCTGCAGCTCGCGCTGCGGCTCGCCGACGCGGCCGACGCCGAGACCCTGCCGCGGTTCGACGCCGCCGACCTCGACGTGTCGCTCAAGGCCGACAGGTCGCACGTGACCGACGCCGACCTCGCGGCCGAGCGCGCGGTGCGCGCCCTGCTCGCGGAGCACCGCCCCGGCGACGGCGTGTTCGGCGAGGAGTACGGCTCGGACGCGCCGACGTCGCGCCGCTGGATCATCGACCCGATCGACGGCACCGCCAACTTCCTGCGCGGCGTCCCGGTATGGGGCACGATGATCGGGCTGCAGATCGACGGCGTCGTGCGCCTCGGCGTGGTCAGCTCGCCCGCGCTCGGGCGCCGTTGGTGGGGTGCCGAGGGTCTCGGCGCCTGGACGAACACCCCCGAGGGTGAGCCGCGTCCGATCCGGGTGTCGACGGTGTCGACGCTCGACGAGGCGAGCGTGAGCTTCCAGAGCATCGCGCAGTGGGACCGCGCCGGACACCTCGACGCGCTCATCGCGCTCACCCGCGGCGTCTGGCGCGACCGCGCCTACGGCGACATCTGGTCGTACATGCTGCTCGCCGAGGGCCGGCTCGAGATGGTCGGCGAGTTCGACGTCAAGGAGTACGACCTCGCCGCCGCCGCCGCGATCGTCACGGCCGCGGGCGGCCGGTTCTCGTCGTTCGACGGCGAGCCCACGATCGCCGCGGGCTCCGCGGTCGCGACCAACGGCATCCTGCACGACGCGATCCTCGACATCCTGCACGGCCGTTCGGGGCCCTCATGACCCTCGCTCGCCGCGCCACGGCGCTCGCGCTGGCGGTCGCGGCGACGCTCGCCCTCGCCGCATGCGCGCCGACCTCGCCCGTCGATCCGCAGGCGAGCGCTCCGGCAGGCGGCGAGCAGCTGTCGGATCCGACCATGCCGCCGACGTGCGAGACGATCCTGCCCGAGACCCTCGTCGCCGACTTCGAGAGCTACGGCCTGGTGCCGGTCGAGGAGCCGTTCAGCTTCGGCGATCCGGCGACCACGAGCATCCCCGACGGCGTCGAGTGCAAGTGGGGAAACGCCGACATCGCGACGGATCACGGCGTGCAGCTCTTCGGCTGGGCGCCGATCGACGCCGCCGGCACGGAGAAGTGGGTCACCTACCTCACCGAGCAGGGCTGGACGCGCACCGAGGGCGACGGCCTGATCTACCTGAGCGACCCGTTCGAGGGCGTCGAGGGCGTGACCTACGCCTTCGCCGATGGCTACGTGGTGCTCGCCGACAGCAAGGAGTTCGTCCAGCTCGTCCGCCCGCGCTGACGCGCCTCTGCCACGCGCAGGCGCTCCGGTCAAGCCGGAAGCGCAATCCTCTCCGGCCGCGTTACATGGTCATCCCAAGACCACGAGCGGTAACGGAGAGGAAGACCGATGTCGCAGAACTATGGTGCGGTGCCGCCGTCCACGCCGACGGGATACGGATCCGAGTCGGACACGACGGCATATGGATCGGACGCGTCCGGCCACGACTCGTCGGGCAAGACCGAGGCGGCGAAGCAGGAAGCCGCAGAGGTGAAGGACACGGCCAAGGCCGAGGCGGGACACGTCGTCGACACCGCGAAGGAGGAGGCCTCGACGGTCGCGCACGAGGCCAAGACCCAGGCGAAGCAGGTCTATGCGCAGACGCGGCAGGAGCTGAGCGAGCAGGCCGCGACGCAGCAGCAGCGGGTCGCCGAGGGGCTTCGCTCCATCGGGGACGAGCTGCAGGCGATGGCCCGCGGATCCGAGAACCGCGGCATGGCGACCGAGTTCGTCGAGCAGGCCTCCGCCCGCCTGACGGATGCGTCGTCCTGGCTGTCCGACCGCGATCCGGGCTCGCTGCTGAACGAGGTCAAGTCGTTCGCACGTCGCAAGCCGGGCGTCTTCATCGCCGGCGCGCTCATCGCCGGCCTCGCCGCCGGACGCCTCACGCGCGCCCTGGCGGAGAACGCCAAGGACGAGCAGGGCTCCACGGGCACCGGGACGGGCGCCGCGAACCCCACGCCGGGTGGCGAGGGCGCGCGCGGCGGCTTCGGCTCGGGCACGCCGAGCCCGGCGGGCATGGCGACGGCGGTGGATCAGTCGGGCACCGGAGCCGCGTACGGTGCGGGGGCTGCGGGCGTCGCCGCGACGGCCGGCACCGGGTATGGCGAGGCCGCGGGTACCGGCTACGACGGCACGTCGGGCACCGGCTACGGCCAGGCCGAGACCGCCGGCACCGGCTACGGCGAGGGCACCGGATACACCCAGAGCACGGGCTACGGCTCGAGCGCGGAGACGGCGGAGTACCCGGCGGCCGGGCTCGACGATCCCGCGGCGTACCCCACGGAAGGCGCCGAGGGCGAGCCCACGCCCATGTACGACGAGTCGCGTGCCGCGAACCCTGCCGGCGAGCCGGGCTTCACGCCCCCTGGGGAGGCGAACGATGGTCGATGAGCACACTCCCTCCGAGCAGAAGGCGGCCTCGACGTCGCTGGGCGATCTGCTCGGCGAGGTGACGCAGGACCTCTCGGTGCTGATGCGCCAGGAGATCGCACTGGCGAAGGCCGAGCTGAAGGAGTCGGCCACCAAGGCGGGCACCGGCGCGGGGATGATGGGCGGCGCCGGATACGCGGCGCTGATGGCCGTCTTCTTCCTGTCGGTGGCCCTCTGGTGGGGAATCGGACAGCTCACCGGCCTCGGCTGGTCGGCCGTGATCGTCGCCCTCCTCTGGGCGGTGATCGCCGCGGTCCTGTTCCTCGTGGGCCGCAACAAGATCAAGGAAGTGAAGGGCGCTCCGCGCACCGCGGAGACGCTCGGGAAGATCCCGGACGCCCTGAAGAGAAATGAGGAGAACCGATGACCGATTCGCCTGAGGCGATCCGCGCCGAGATCGAGCGCACTCGCCGTGAACTCAGCTACGACGCCGACGCCCTTGTCGACAAGGTGACGCCCTCGAAGGTCGTGCACCGTCAGACCGACAAGATCAAGGGCGCCTTCGGTTCGGTCCGCGAACGCATCATGGGAAGCGCGGACGACGCCGGCTCCTCGCTCCAGGACGCGAGCTCGTCCGTGAAGGACGCGACGCACCGGGTTGCCGCGAAGGCGGAGGGCAACCCCCTCGCCGTGGGCGTCATGGCCTTCGCCGCCGGTCTGCTCGTGTCGTCGCTGATCCCCGCCTCCGAGAAGGAGAAGCAGCTCGCCGACGACGTGAAGGACCAGGCGCAGCCGCTCGTCGACGAGGCGAGGCAGGTGGCTCAGCAGGTCGGGCAGGATCTGAAGGAGCCGGTGCAGGATGCCGCGACCGCCGTCAAGGACACCGCGACGGATGCCGCATCCCACGTCCGCGACGACGCGCAGGATGCCGCCGGCACCGTCCGCGACCGCGCGGACGAGGCGCGCGGAAACGTCAGCGGGGCCTGAGCCGCGACGACCACAGGAGGGGCGACGAGCGATCGTCGCCCCTCCTTCTGCGTGCAGAGTGCGCGTGGTGCCGCGTCAGGGCGCGACGGGATAGTGCGACGCGACGGCGATGCGGTTCCACGCGTTGATCTCGACCACGAGCCAGACGATCGCCGAGATCTGCGCCTCGTCGAGGAACGCGGCGGGATCGATGCCGCGGTCGGGAAGGCGTCCGCTGTCGCTCTGCAGGGTGACGTCCTCCGCGAGCTGGAGGGCGGCCCGCTCGGCGTCGGTGAAGTACTGCGACTCCCACCAGGCGGCGAGCACCGCGAGGCGGTCCGCCGTCTCTCCGGCCTTGATCGCATCGCGGGTGTGCATGCGCAGGCAGAACGCGCAGCCGTTGAGCTGGGACGCGCGGATCTTCACCAGCTCGATGAGCCTCGGCTCGAGCTCGGCGCCAGCCGACGCGGCGTGCACCGCCTGGCTGAGGGCGAGCATCGCCTTGTACGCCTCGGGGTGCGTCTTGGAGATGTTCACGTGGGGCATTTGTTCCTCTCCGCCGTGCCGTCCGGCACGGTCTCACCCACAGGACGGCGGGGCGCCCCGGAATGTGAGGTCAGGACCACATCCGCAGCTTGTGGGGGTTCGAGACCATCCGGAGGGCGGTGATCCGGCCCCCCTCCACCTCGATCGTGACGACGCTGTGGATGCGGCCCTCGGTCCAGAGCGCGAACCCGAGGCCGTCGGCGGTCGGCTGCTCGGTGACCTCCACATCCGGGTTCTTGCGGAGCACGCCGAGCACAAAGCGTCCGACGTGATCCGATCCGTGCACGGGACGCCGGGCGGCCCGGACGACGCCCCCGCCGTCGGAGTGGAACACAACGCTCGGGTCGAGCACCGCGACGAGCGCGTCGAGGTCGCCGCGCTGGGCGGCGGCCGCGAACGCGCGCACAACGCGGTCGTGCTCGTCGCGGGGCACCGTCCGCGCCCGCGCCTGCTGCGTCCGGCGGCGCGCGGAGGTCGCGAGCTGGCGACAGGCTGCGGGGCTGCGCCCGACGATCTCGGCGATCTCGACGAAGGGCAGCGCGAACACGTCGTGCAGGATGAACACCACCCGTTGGGCGGGCGTCATCGACTCGAGCACCACAAGCAGCGCCGTGCTGACGCTGTCGTCGAGCGTGACACGATCGAGCGGATCCGGAGTGGGCTGTGCGAAGGCCGACGCGGGCACCGGCTCGGGAAGCCACGGTCCGACGTAGCGCTCCCGTCGCGCGCGGGCCGAGGTCAGCATGTCGAGGCACACGCGGCTCGCGACGCGCGTGAGCCAGGCCCGCGGCACCTCGATCTCGGCGCGGTGTGCCTCGCTCATCCGGTACCAGCGCGCGTAGGTCTCCTGCACGGCGTCCTCGGCCTCGGCCACCGTGCCGAGCATCCGGAAGGCGAGCGAGACGAGGTGACGCCGCTCGCCGAGCACCTGCTCGTCGACCGTCGCCGCCGGATCCGTCACCTGGTCGTCCATTGGTTCATCCTCCTCGCCCTCAGGACGTCGCGACGCACGGATGTGTGAGGTGTCGCCGGATCGCGGGCCCGCGGATGGTCGCCCCGCCGTCCTGCCATGCCTGCCGCGTGGCGTCAAGCCGGAGGCGCGACGCGACCCGCTCGGGTTTCATTGGTGCATGAGCCCCGCGACCGATCATTCAGTGAACGACCAGAAGACCGCGCCTGATCCCGAGCACCCCGCGAAGCCCGACTCGATCGGCGAGATCGAGAAGCCGTCGTGGAAGTACGTGCTGAAGAAGACGTTCGCGGAGTTCAAGGACGACGAGTGCCAGGACCAGGCGGCAGGGCTCACCTACTACACGGTGCTGTCGGTGTTCCCCGCGCTCATCGCCGTGTTCTCGCTGCTCGGTGTCGTCGGCCAGGGCAAGGAGGCCGCGAACGCCGTGCTCGGCATCGTGGAGCAGGTCGCCCCGGATGCCGCGGAGGGCCTGAAGGGCCCGATCGAGGAGCTGGCAGGTTCCGGGGCCGCCGGGTTCGGGCTCGTCATCGGTGTGCTCGTGGCCATCTGGTCGGCCTCCTCCTACGTCGGCGCGTTCGCCCGGGCGATGAACCGCGTATGGGAGATCGACGAGGGGCGCCCGTTCTGGAAGCTGAAGCCCGCGCAGCTGGGCGTCACGCTGCTGGCGATCGCGCTCGTCGTCGTCGCGCTCATCCTGCTGATCGTGTCGGGGCCGATCGCGAAGGCGGTGGGCGAGGCGATCGGCATCGGCGAGGTCGGCCTGATGATCTGGCAGATCGCGAAGTGGCCCGTGCTCGCCTTCATCGTCGTGTTCTTCGTGGCCGTGCTCTACTACTTCACGCCCAACGCGAAGCAGCCGAAGTTCCGGTGGGTGAGCACGGGCGCGGTGATCGCCATCGTGGTGCTGGTGCTCGCCTCTCTCGGCTTCGGGATCTACGTCGCCAACTTCTCGAACTACGACCGCACCTACGGGTCGCTCGCGGGCGTCATCATCTTCCTGCTGTGGCTGTGGATCGCGAATCTGGCCCTGCTGTTCGGCGCCGAGTTCGACGCCGAGCTCGAGCGAGGGCGCCAGCTGCAGGGCGGGATCGAGGCCGAGGAGCGCATCCAGCTGCCGCCGCGCGACACCTCGCGGATCGACAAGAAGGCCGAGCGCGAGGAGAAGGAGCTCGCCGAGGCGCGCGAGATCCGCGAGAACGCCGGCGACCCGGACGACCGCGACCGCCGCTGATCCCGACGCGGCGCGTCAGGCGCTCGCGCAGCCGAAGGTGATGGCCCCGAACGCGGCCTCATCCGCCATCCGCGCGATCCGCGCGGGGTCGAGTTCCGGGTCGCCCGCGGAATCGAAGTCGAAGCGGACCTGCGTGTTCGGATGGATCCAGAGGGTGCTGCGCCCGGATCCGTCCGGGTGGCGCCACGACAGCGAGAAGCACTCCGCGCGGCGCAGCTTGGTGGTCATCACGAGCTTCAGGTGAGCAAGCTCGAGGTCGTCGACGACGATCGGCGTGTCGAATCCGTCATAGGTGAGGCGCCCCATGGCGCCCACGGTACGCGGTGCGACCGGGATTCCGCAGGCCCGCGGTGGGGATCCGATCAGACGATCGATGCCGATCAGCCCCGGGCCCAGGGCATCCGCTCCGACCGCACGGTCTCCCCCGTCTCGGCGGCGCGGCGGATGAGCAGGCCGAGGTGGTGATCCTGCGCGGCCTCGGCGAGGTCGTACACGGGAGGGCCGCCCCGCACGTGCGCGAGCATCCCGAGCAGCGCGCGGGCGATGCCGATCTCGTCCTCGGCGAGCCTCGCCGGCGCGAGCTCGTTGCGGAACAGCCACTGCCCGTCGAGCTGGTACCCCCGCAGGTACATCCCCTCATGGTTCCCGGGACCGCCGGCGTCGAGGCGCGTGATCTCGGAGCGGACGGGAGTGCGATGATCCCGCACTCGCCGCACCGTGGCGTCGCGCAGTTCGCCGTGCGAGCCGCGCAGCTGCAGCCGCGGCGTGCGGATCCACGAGCGGTACTGCTGCTCGTCGAAGTCGTACACGCCCAGCCGACCGCCGAAGTCGAGCCAGGCGAGCGTGCGCGTCGACGGCGCGATCCGCTCGTCCACCGGATCACCGGCGCGCTCGGGCCCCCACATCACCGGTGCCGCGGTGCGCATCGCGCCGATCGTGACGGGGTCGAAGCCGACCCCCAGCGCGCGCCGGATGACGCTCACGCCGTGGTACTCGTGGGCGATGGCGACGTCCGCCTGGGTCACCTGGCCGAGGAGGCCCGCCTGGGCCATGGCAAGCTGCGCCGTGACGAGCGGCTCGAGGTGATACTGCTCGGCGACCTGGATGACGGCCCCGCCCTCGACGAGCCGGTGCGGGTCGACGAGCCCCGCGACATCCGGAGCGGGCGGCGTCTCGACGAGCACGGCGCGGCCCGCGGCGGCGAGCGCGGCGACGATGCCCGGCGCCCTGTCCCCCTGCACCGCGACGAACACGAAGTCGGCCTCCACCTCGGCGGCGAGGGCGGCGGCATCGGTCCAGACCGGTACGCCGTGCTCGCGCTCGACGCCCTCGCGCCGCTCAGGACGCCGAGTGGCGATGCCCGTCAGCCGCAGGCGTTCCTCGAGCCGCCGCGCGACACGGGCGATGAGCCCCGCCCGGTAGCCGTCTCCGACGATGGCGAAGGTCCCGGGCGTCGTCGGCTGCATCCCGCCACCGTATTGAGTGCGCGCGTGTCGCGGCAACCGACCGGCCGGGAACGACGAAGCCCCCGCGATCCGGCGGGATCGCGGGGGCTTCGTTCAGTGCGACAACGTCCGTGGAGATGGGGGGAATCGAACCCCCGTCCATCGCTGAGTCTCTGGGGCTTCTCCGGGCGCAGTCTGTGAAAGCGTTCTGCTCGGCCCCGACCTTTGTCACAGACACCTAAGTCGACGGGCCCAGTCGAGAAAAAGTCCCGCGTGACGTCCCGACACCGTCACGCAGCAAGATCCCTAGATGACGCCAGAATCCGTGTCGGGATCACCCACGGTCTGACGGACTATCGGGCTCGCTTACGCAGCGAGGGCGAAGTCAGTGCGCTTGGAGTTGGCACTTATTGGTTTGCAGGGAGCGTTAACGAGATAACCCCGCATCCTCGGCCCGCTTCTCGCAGATTCGCAAGCAATGTCGAAACCGATCATCCCCGTGAATCCTTCGCGTGAAGGAGGCGCTGTCGCACTGTTGAGTTACCAGGCCCGCCTGATGGAGGGCCGCCCTCGGTGAAGAACACCGAGCATCACAGACTACAACGGATCGCCGCGCCGCGCCATTCCCGCTCCCCACCGACCGGCGCCGCGGGCCCGGGATCCCGGGCAGCGCGGGTGTTCTTCGCGACGGGCGCCACCCACTACTGTGAGCGCATGGCAGACCCGAGCCACGCCGCGTCGACGCGCCCCGACGCCGATGTCCCCCGCCGCGAGGGCGCGGCCGACCGCCTGGCGCAGATGATCCGGATCCCGACGGTCAGCGCCGAGTACGCCGCACGCGGCGCGACCCCGTTCGAGGAGTTCGTCGCGCTGCTCGCCGAGCTGTATCCGCGCGTGCACGATTCGCTGGAAGTCGAGCGGATCACCGACCTCGGGCTGCTGTACCGGTGGCGCGGCAGGAGCGACGCCTCCCCCGTTGTGCTCATGGCCCACTACGACGTGGTGCCCGCCGACGAGACCGACGGATGGACGCGTCGCCCGTTCGATGGCGTCGTCGCCGACGGCTGGGTGCACGGGCGCGGCGCCCTCGACGACAAGGGACCGCTGCTCGTCATCCTCGAGGCGGTCGAGGATCTGCTCGCGACGGGCTTCACGCCCGCACGTGACGTGTACGTCTCGTTCGGCGGCAACGAGGAGACCTTCGGCGACGCGGCGCGCGCGATCGCGCTGACGCTGCGCGAGCGCGGGATCGTGCCGTGGCTGGTCGTCGACGAGGGCGGCGCCGTCGTCGACTCTCCCCTGCCGTTCGTGAAGGGGCGTGCGGCGATGATCGGCGTCGGCGAGAAGGGAGTCGCGACGTTCCGGATCGAGGCGCAGGGCGACGGCGGCCACGCGTCCGCGCCGCGCGGCACCACCGCGATCGGGCGGATCGCCGCGGCCGTCGACCGCCTCGGCCCGGGCACCTTCCCGCCGCGGGTGACCACCGCGATCGCCCGGATGCTCGAGACCTTCGCGGGCAGGGCGACGGGCGCCTCTCTCCTGCTGCTACGCGTCCTCGCCGTCGCGAGGCCGCTCACCGCCCGGGTGTTCGCCGGCCTGGAAGGCGAGCCCGCGGCGCTCGTCCGCACCACGATCGCCGCGACCCTGCTCGACGGCGGATCGGCCGCGAACGTCCTTCCGGCTCGCGCGTCGGCGACGCTGAACGTCCGCATCCTCCCCGGTGAGACCGTCGCGGGGACGCTCGCGCGCATCCGCCGGCGCATCCGCGATCGAAAGGTGGAGGTCGAGGTGCTCGAGGGAAGCGACCCGTCGCCCGAGTCGCCCGTCGACGGCCCCGCGTTCGCCGCCGTGGCTGCGTCCGCGCAGGTGGCGTACCCCGACGCGCTGCCCGCGCCGTACCTGATGATGCAGGCGAGCGACGCGCGCCACTTCCACCGCTTCAGCCCGGCCGTCTACCGGTTCGCGCCGCTCGAGATGTCCGCGGCGCAGCGGGCATCCATCCACGGCGTGGACGAGCGGGTCGAGGTCGCCTCGCTCGAACGCGGCCGCGACTTCCACGTCGCCCTCATCGCGAACCTGACGGAGCACTCGTGAGCACCGCTGTCGTCCTCCCGAAGCCCCGGCTCGGCGCCCTCGCCGGGGTCGTCGGGTTCCTCGCGTTCGTTGAGTTCACGAGCGGCGTGCTGCAGGGGTACTACACCCCGATGCTCACCGACATCGCGCGGCACCTGGGCATCCACGATGCCGACGTGAACTGGCTCGAGGGCTCGCAGCTGATGCTCTCGGCGCTGGTCGTGCCGATCTTCGCGAAGCTCGGCGACATGGTCGGCCACAAGCGCATGCTGCTCGTGTCCACCGCGCTCACCGCCGCCGCCTCGTTCGCCCTGCCGTTCACCGACTCGTTCGCGGTGTTCCTCGTCGCCTGGGCGCTGCAGGGCTTCTACGTCGTCTGGCTGCCCCTGGAGATCGCGCTGATCTGGTCGCGATCCCGCGCGAGCGGTGCCGGATCCATCCTGACCGCGCGCGCCGCGGGCCTGCTCGTCGCCGCCCTCGAGGCGGGGGCCATCACCGGCGCCCTCGCCGGCGGCGCGCTGGTCGACGCGCTGCCTCTGTGGGTCGTGCTGCTCGTCCCGGCCCTCGCGGTCGCCGCGTGCTTCGTCGTCATCCTGTTCGGCGTCACCGAGTCGCCCGCTATCAGCGGCGGCAGGCTCGACACCACGGGGATCGTGCTGCTGACGCTCGCGCTGCTCGCGTTCACCGGCGGCCTGAGTCTGCTGCGCCTCGACGGCGGGCCGCTCGCCTGGGCGCTGGTGCTCGGCGGCGCGCTGCTGATCGTGCCGTTCGCGCTCTGGGAACTGCGGACAGAGGATCCGCTCATCGACGTGCGCATGTTCGTCGACCCCGCCCTGTGGCCGGTGTTCCTGACCGCCGGGCTGTTCGGCGTGAGCGTCCTCGGCGCGCAGGCGCCGCTGTCGACGTTCGCCCGCACGGATCCGGCCGTGCACGGATACGGGCTCGGCACGGCCGGCTTCGCGACGTCGGTGATCATCGGGCTGTACCTGATCGCGATGATCGCCGGTGCCCTGCTCTACCCCGTCGCCGCCCGCCTCGCGTCGCCGCGCGTGGCGCTGATCGGCGCGAGCGCGCTCGTCGGCGTCGGTTACCTGCTGTTCCTGCCGTTCCACGACACGTACGCGCAGCTCGTGACGAACATGGCCGTCGCAGGCGTCGGCTCGGGCGCGCTCGTCGCCGCGCTTCCCGCCGCGGCGGCGTCCGCGGCGCCCGCCTGGGCGACGGGACAGGCGACCGGCCTCACGAACGCCGTCAAGACCGTCGGCGGCGCCATCGCATCCTGCGTGTTCGGCATCGCCCTGCTGCAGGGTGCGGGGGCCGCGGCCGAGAGCACCGCGGGGTCGTTCGCGGGCTATGTCACCGTCTGGATCGTCTGCGGGGCGACGGGCCTCGCCGCCGCGGCCGCACTCACGGTCGTGCCGAAGGACGCGTTCACCGACCCGCGCGCGGAGACGCCTGTGGCGCCTCGCGGCTGATCTCCAGCGGCCGGCGCAGGATGATCCCGGGCAGGCCGCGGCGATCGGCCGTCGTGAAGACGAGCACGAGACTCACGAGGGCGAACAGGATGTCGAGCGGGCTCAGCAGGCCGAGCAGCTGGAAGCCGCCGATGCCCGCGAGGTAGCGGATCGCACCGGACACGTACACGGGTCCCGGCCCCGGCGCATAGCGCAGCTGCACCGCGTGGTCGCCGATCGTGCGGCCCGTCGCGAGGACCACGACCGCGCCGATCACAAACGGCACCGCGTACCCCACCCCGGCGAGCGCGGCCTGGTCGAGCTGCTCGAACGGCACCTTGAGCACATACAGCTGGACCGCGCGGATCGCGATGCCGGCGACTGCCGTCATCAGCACCGTCACCAGGGCGTCCGACACCATGCCGAGCAGGCGGCGTCCCACGGTCACGCGGGCCTCGGGCGCCGCGGCGGTGCGCGCGCGGCCGCGCGGCACAAACAGCGCCGCGAGGGCGCCGAGCAGGCCGCCGAGCGTCTTGGCGATCAGGTCGTCGACGTCGAAGAGGCGGTACGCGCAGGGGTACAGGCCGTAGATGCCGGTGACCTGGGTCACCTCGATCAGCAGGGAGACGGCGAGCGAGGTGACCGTGGCGAAGACCACGCCGCGGTTCCACAGCGCGCGCAGCAGGAACCCCGCGGGAAGGAACAGCGCGATGTTCAGCACCACCTGCTGCAGCGCGGGAGTTCGCAGCAGCGCGCCGATGCCCGACACGTCGTACGTCAGGATGTCGTGCACGAAGTTGCCCGGCACCAGCTGCACCGGAGAGCACTCGATCTCGTGCGTCTCGGGAAGGGGAAGCAGGGTGTAGGTCCACAGGGCGAAGCCGTAGACCAGCGAGGCGACCTACAGCAGCACGCGCACGGCGCTGAGCCGCCCCCGCACGCGGTACTCGATCGCCGCGAAGGGCACGAACAGCAGCACGGCCACCGCCGCCCCCGCGAGCATGGCGATCAGCGCATTGGTCATCGCCGCCAGCCTAGCGAGGCTCGGATCAGGCTCATGCGCGCCCTCGGGTCGCCGACGAGCGACGAGGGCGGACCGGCCGCGTCAGCGCTGCGGAGCGCGCTGGCTCCACTCGTCCCACTTCGCCATGAGCTGCTCGATGGCCGCATGGAAGCGCGCGGTAGCCGCACCGGGGGTGGTGTCGCCGAAGTAGTGCGAGACCCAGTGGTGGAGGCGTGCGGCGGCCTCGGGGTCTGCCTGGACGCGCTCGACCTCCTCCACGATGCGCGGGGCATCCTCGGCACGCAGCCACTCGCACGCGGACAGGTAGCCGCCCTCGTCGACCTCGGCCGCCGGATCGACCGGACGCGTGATCAGCAGCGGCTTTCCCGCGGCGAGGCGGTCGTAGACCATCGCCGAGATGTCGGCGATCGCGACATCCGCCGCGGCGAGCTGCCAGCCGAGATCCGGTCCGTCGTCGTACACATGGTGTGCATCCGGATCCGACGTGTTCGCCGCCTGCAATGCCGCGATGATCCGCTGGTTCGCCGCTCCGAACTCCGCGTCCACCACCCCGCTGCGCGGGTGGGGCCGGTAGATCACGCGGTGGCGCCCCGTGGCGAGCAGCGCCGAGACCAGCGCCTCCCCGTGTGAACGGATCGAGCCGTAGTGCGCCGACGGACGGTCGCCCTCCCACGTCGGGGCGTACAGCACGACCGTGCGGTCATCCGGCGTGTACGGCAGAGTTCCCGAGTAGTGATCCGCCTGCGGGCGACCGATCTCGATCGTGCGCCGGTCGAGATCGAAGTCCCACAGCGTGCGGCCGAGGCGCTCGCGCGCCGCCTGCCCCGCGATCAGCGCATAGTCGTACGCCTTGTACTGATTCGTGGTCATGTACATCTTGTCGGACTCGCCGTGGTTGATGAACACGT
Source organism: Microbacterium paludicola (assembly GCF_039529675.1). NCBI lineage: Bacteria > Bacillati > Actinomycetota > Actinomycetes > Micrococcales > Microbacteriaceae > Microbacterium > Microbacterium paludicola. Next base: position 210,660 of record NZ_BAAANG010000003.1, on the reverse strand, counting down.
GCCAGCGCTCGCCGTACCGGAACATCTGGAAGTTGCGGGTGTTCTGGTTCACGTAAAGGACGATCCGGATGTCCTGCTCGGCGAGGGAGCGCTCGATGTCGCGCACGGCCGGCACGTAGGCGACCGGAAGCGCATTGTCCTTCAGGATGGCCGCCGCGCCCGTTGCGTTGCGGGCCATCACGATGACCGGGTGCGCCTGCGCGAGCTCGACCAGCGGGCGGTACCACTGGCGCAGCTGGTACATGTTGACCTCGCCGTCGGCGAAGTACACGGCGATGCGGAACTGGCGCTGCCGGAACGGCGCGCGGGCCGCGATCGCGTGGCGGATCTCCTGCTTCGCGTGCCGTGCATCGAGGGCCTTCCTGACGAGTTCTGCGGCCTTCTTCACGTCACTCGCAATGCCCATCCGACAAGCCTAACCAGGGGTCTCCCGGCCTCCCCGTGGGATGATCGTCGAATGCGTAACGATCCCGCCGAGCGGCCGTCGCCGTCCCCGCGGGAGCGGTCTCGGCGCCAGGCGCCGCCCGTGCCGGCGGGCTCCGGCGTCTCGTTCGTCATGCCCGTTCTGAACGAGCACGACTACCTGCGCCGCGCCGTCGAGACGGTGCTCGAGCAGCAGGTCGACGGGCCCGTGGAGATCGTCCTCGCGCTCGGCCCGTCGAGTGACGGCACGACCGAGCTCGCGCAGCAGCTGGCCACGGAGGACGACCGCATCCTCCTCGTCGACAACCCCGCCGCCGACATCCCCGTGGGACTGAACGCCGCGATCCGGGCGAGCTCGCATCCCACCATCGTGCGCGTCGACGCGCACTCCGAGCTGGCCCCGGGCTACACGGAACGCGCCCTGCGCACTCTCGAGCGCACCCGCGCCGGCAACGTCGGCGGCGTGATGCGCGCCGACGGACGCTCGCCCTTCCAGCGGGCGGTGGCCCGCGCGTACAACTCGCGCATCGGCCTCGGCGGCGGCGCCTATCACGGCGGCGCGAACGAGGGCGAGGCCGAGTCGGCCTACCTCGGCGTGATGCGCCGCGCGGTGCTCGACGAGGTCGGTCTGTTCGACGAGTCGATCCGCCGCGGCGAGGATTGGGAGCTGAATCTGCGCATCCGCTCGGCCGGCTACCGCGTCTGGTTCGATCCGGCGCTGTCGGTGACCTACTGGCCCCGCGAGAGCTGGCACCGGCTCGCCCGCCAGTTCCTCGCCACCGGCACGTGGCGCGGCGAGCTCGTGCGCCGGTACGGCCTGCGCAACTCGCTGCGCTTCTTCGCTCCGCCCGCGCTCGTGCTCTCGGTCATCCTGAGCCTCGTCGTCGGCATCCTGCAGCTCACCGGCACGATCGGCGGTGCATGGTCGATCCTGCATGTGCCGGTGCTCGCGTACGTGCTGCTTGTCCTCGCGGTGGCGATCGGCCCCGGCGGCGGATCGGGGCTGCGCGACAAGCTCTGGACGCTCGCCGTGCTGCCGACGATGCACCTCGCGTGGGGCACCGGGTTCCTCGGCGGCCTGCTGCGCGGCGCGCACGACACCGTCGACACCTCCCGCCTCGCGGGCCGCAACACCCCTCTGCCGTAGGTGCCTCCCGGTCGTTGAGCGAAGTGAGCGCCAGCGAACGCAGTCGAAACGGGTTGAGCGAGGAGCGCAGCGACGAGTCGAAGCCATCGGCCGAGCGCCCGTTACGCCGGCTTCGACTCGCTAACGCTCGCTCAGCCCGTTTCGACTCCGCTGCGCTCCGCTCAACGACCCGGGGGTACTACTTCGCTCCGCTCAACGACCGGTTGCCTTGACGAAGCCGCGGTCGAGGATGCGGGCGACGACGCGCTCGGCCGCGCGGCCGTCGTCGCGGGCGTTGAAGCGCGCGGTCCACGCGACGTAGCGCTCGGCGTGGGCGGCGGGATCCGCCGCGAGCGCCGCGACGAGTTCGTCCTGCGTTCGGACGACCGGGCCTGGCGCGTGCGCCGTGAGGTCGAAGTAGAACCCGCGCAGCTGGCCCCGGTAGTGCTCGATGTCGGGCACGAGGAAGTACATCGGCTTGCCGGTCACGCCGAAGTCGAACATCACCGAGGAGTAGTCGGTGATGAGCGCGTCGGCCGCGAGCAATAGCGGCGCGGTGTCGGGATAGCCGGTGACGTCGATCACCCGGGCGCCCTCGAGGTCGTGCCCCGGCAGCAGGGTGCGCGAGTGCCCGCGGACGAGGACGACCGATCCGGACTCGGATGCCAGCGCGACCGGATCCAGGAAGTCGACGATCTCCTGCCGGTCGTCGCGCCAGGTGGGAGCGTACAGCAGCACCCGCTCCCCCGGCGAGATGCCGAGCTCGGCGCGCACCGCGGCCACGTCGCCCGTGGTGAGCACGTCGTTGCGCGGATAGCCCTCGACCCACAGCGGGCGGCCGAGGAAGGCATAGGCCTTGCGCAGGATGCGGGCCGCGTACGGGTTCTGGGCGAGCAGCACGTCCCAGCGCAGCGATTCCCTGACCACCGCTCCCGCGCGCCGCGGGTCGAAGCCGGGTCGGTGCAGCGCCAGGCGCTTGAGCGGGGTGCCGTGCCACGTCTGCAGCACCGTCTGGCCCTTGCGGCGCGAGTACCGCCGGCGCAGCCAGTCGTTGACCACGAGCAGCCGCGCCACGCTGCGTGCGCGCCACCACTCGGGGCTGCCCTCGACCACGGCGATCGCTCCCTCGGGAACGCGCACCGACAGGTCGACGACGCTCCAGTACCGGATGACGCCCGGCGCCGTGCGGGCGAGCTCACGGTCGATCGCGAGCGGGTTGCAGCCCGCGCCGCGGCCGTAGAAGCTCTCGAAGAACACGGCGTTCTCGAGCGGCGCCGTGTGGTCGACGTACCGGCGCTCGAGGGCCGCCTGCGCCTCGGCGCCGTCGTAGATCGGGTCGATCGGCGGCCCGACGACGAGCGTGTCGCCGCGCAGCTCGACCCGCAGCCCGGGAAGGAGCCGCAGCGGAAGCTGAGCGTCGAGCTCGACGCCGTCGATCCGCAGCGAGTACTCGCCGGCGGGAAGGGGCAGCTCGGGGCCTCCCCACCGCGCCGCGCGCAACGGGAACCGCGCCGTCCACGTCTTGCCGCCGCCAGTGATCCGCCCGGCCACGTGCGCCCGGCGGCCGGTGAGCGTCGCACTCGCGGGACGCGCCCCCGTCCCCTGGACGACGAGTTGCGGATCGGCCGGATCGAACCGGGCCGTGGTCTGGGATGTCACTTCGACTCGCTCTCAGTGCGTTGCGGAAGCCGGGAGGCGATCGCCGCATACACCCGCTCGGTGCTGCGGCCGTCGCGGAACGCGTGCACGCGGTCGCTGAGCTCGCGCGAGCGCCGGGTGTGCGCGGCGGCGACCTCGGGGTCGCCAAGCAGCGCGTCGAGCTGCGGCAGGAGCTCGGTCCACGTCGTCGCCGGCTCGTCACCGGCGACGTCGCGGTAGGCGCCGTAGAAGCCGCGCCGCCGTGCGTACGCGGCGACATCCGGGGCGAGGAACAGCACAGGCAGCGGCACGAGCGCGACGTCGTACACGAGCGACGAGTAGTCGGTCACGAGGGCGTCGAGGCCGGGGAGCGCGAGAGTGATGTCGGCGAGCACATCGGCGCCGAGCCGCCGCACCCGCCGCACGCCGGCCGGGGGCGCATACTCCCCCGCGCCAAGGCGGTGGGAGCGCACGAGCAGCACGGCGTCGTGGCGCTCGAGCGTCTCGTCGATCGCGCGCCAGTCGGCCTCGCTCGGGACGGCGGGGTCGGTGTCGCCGTCGCGCCACGTCGGCGCGTACAGCACGAGCCGCGGCTCGCCCTCGGGAAGATCCGGGATGACGTCCCGCAGCAGCGCACGCGCGTTCTCACGACGCTCGTCGGCGGATCCGCGCGAGAGGACGTCGACGCGCGGCTCGCCGGTGACGACGATCCGGTCCTCGGGAAGGCCGAAGGCCGTCTCGAGACGTCCACGCACGAGGTGCGAGGCGGCGGGCAGGATGTCGATGCGCCGCGCCGACGCGCGATACAGGATGCCGATCGCGCGGCTCAGGAGCGGGGCGGCCACGGGCACGGGGCTGCGCGCCGTCTCGGGAGCGTCGAGCCCGATGCGCTTGAGCGGGATGCCGTGCCACAGCTGCGCGATCACGGGCCGGCCGAACAGGCCGCCGCTGAGCGCGTACGGGTTGACGTCGCCGAGCCCGTAGGCGACGACGATGACGCCCGCGCGGGCGGTGGCCCAGAACCCCGCGAGCGACGACTTCGGCACCACCGTCATCCCGAGGGCCGACGCCGTGCGCGCCTCATCCGGGTCGTCGGTCAGCCAGAGGGCGTCGCGGTCATGCTCGGCGGCGACGTGCCACAGCTGCAGCGGACCGTCTCCCACGCCGGCGCCGCAGCCGAAGACCCAGACCTGGCCGCGCGGCACGATCAGCGTGACGAGTCGCCCGAGGACGTACAGCGGGAGCCGCGCGATCTTCCGGGCGTTACCCGCACCGAAAGAGAAGGAGGCCACCCCGTCAGCCTAACGGGGTGGCCTCCTCACTTCCGGGTTCGCGCGCTACTGCGTCAGCTCGCCGAGCGTGACGTCGACCGTGTGCGATTCGCCGCCGCGCACGTAGGTCAGGGTCGCGTCGCTGCCCGCGGCGACGGCGCGCACCTGCGCGGTCAGGTCGGTGGCGGTGCCGATGCGGACGCCGTTGAACTCGGTGACGATGTCCCCCTTGCGAAGGCCGGCCTCCGCGGCGGCGCCACCCGGCGTCACCTGGGCGATCAGCGCCCCCGAGGTCGTCGCGTTCTCGTCGACGCTCGCCGGCTGCACGGTCGCCCCGAGCAGGCCGTGCGTCGCCTCGCCGTCGGCGATGAGCTCGTCGCTGATGCGCTGGACGATGTTGGACGGGATCGCGAATCCGACTCCGATGGATCCGGATTCCTCGCTGCCGCCGGACGACGCGATCGCGACGTTGATGCCGATCAGCCGCCCCTGCGAGTCGACGAGCGCACCGCCGGAGTTTCCGTGGTTGATCGCCGCGTCGGTCTGGATCACCGAGATTGAGATCGACTGGTTGGGCACTGTCTCCTCGGGCTGGCCGTTGTCGAACCGGAAGGGGCTCTCGGGCTCCTCCTCCTCGGGGGCCGGCTGCGTCTCGTCGCCCGAGTCGGGCGCCGCGGCCGAGGCGATCTCGATGCTGCGGTTGAGGGCGCTGACGATGCCGGTCGTGACCGTGTTGGGCAGGCCGAGCGGCGCGCCGAGGGCCACCGTGGTGTCGCCCACGTTCAGCTTCGACGAGTCGGCGAACTCCACGGGAGTGAGGTTCTCGGCGTCGACGAGCTTGATCACCGCGAGGTCGTACGTCGGGTCGGTGCCGACGACCTCCGCCTGGTAGATGCGGCCGTCCGACGTCGTGACGCGGATGCTCGGCGAGGCCGTCGCGCCGCCGAGCGTGACGACGTGCGTGTTCGTGACGACGTAGCCGTCCTCGCTCACGATGACGCCCGATCCGCTGCCTGCCTGCGACTGATCCTGGACGTCGATGGTGACGACGCTCGGCAGCACCTCGGTCGCGACCGCGGTCGCCTCGTTGACCGAGCCCGGGTTGTTGACCGTGATGTTCGACGGGCCCGTCTGCGAGCTGGCCGAGACGCCGCCGCCGGCGAGCTCGTCCTGCAGCGTCCCGCCGCCGACGCCCGCGGCGCCGCCGATGAGGGCCGCCGCGACGAGGATGCCGGCCACGCGCCCGGCGCCGCTCTTGCGGCGGGGCTTGTCCGTCTGCTCCGCGGCGCCCGCGGCGGCCATCCGGAACTGCGGCGGGAGCGGCTCGGTCGCCTGCGTCTGCGCGTGGGCGGCCTGCCCGAAGGCCTGGCCGCCGCCCTGCGGGTGGCCGTGCCCGGGCTGCTGGCCCGGGGCAGCGAACTGCGGCGGCTGCGGGATCGAGCCGTGAGGAGCCGCCCAGCCTCCCTGCGGGGCCGGCGGCTGCGGCGGCACGTGGAGGTCGTGGGGCGCGCGGTACTCACCGCCCTGCGGGGCCGGGGGCACCTGGGACCCTGGCTGCTGCGGGTTCATCTCGGACTTGTTCTCGTCGGAGGGGTTCACATCGGAACGCTGGTCGTCCATGGCTGCTCCTTCTTCCAAAGCCCTTACAGCGTCGCGCCGGATGCTTTGGACTTCCTATGACGACCGTAAGCCGGATGTGTGACTTCCGGGGCCCGATCCGCGCAGGCCGCGCCGGTAGCCTGACGGGATGCACGACATCGACGCCTCTCCCGTTCCCGGTGCGTGGCGCCGCACGGCCGCCGGTGCGGGCCTCCTTCGCGCCGACGGATCGGTGGCGAGCACGATCTTCGCGGAGATGACCGCGCTGGCAGCCGCCACGGGCGCGATCAACCTCGGCCAGGGCTTTCCGGACGAGGACGGTCCCGTCGAGGTGCTGGAGGCCGCGCGCGAGGCGATCTCGCGGGGTGCGAATCAGTACCCGCCGGGGCTCGGCGTGCTCGAGCTGCGCGAGGCGATCAGCGAGCATCAGCGCCGCTTCTACGGCCTGGAGGTGGATCCGGCCACCGAGGTGATCGTCACCGCGGGCGCCACCGAGGCGCTCGCCGCCGCACTGCTGGCGTTGGTGGACGGCCCGGAGGACGAGGTCGTCGTCTTCGAGCCGTTCTACGACTCCTACGCCGCCTGCGTCGCGCTCTCCGGCGCCACCCTGCGCACGGTTCCGCTGCGGTGGCCACAGTTCCAGCCCGACCTCGACGAGCTCGCGGCCGTCGTGAGCGACCGGACCCGCGTCATCCTTGTCAACGATCCGCACAACCCGACCGGCGCCGTGTTCGGGCGGGAGGTGCTCGAGCAGATCGTGCGTCTGGCCGAGCGTCACGATGCGGTGATCCTGACCGACGAGGTGTACGAGCACCTCACCTTCGGGGTTCCGCACACCCCCATCGCGACGCTTCCCGGCGCGTGGGAGCGGACCCTGACGATCTCGTCGGGCGGGAAGACCTTCCGCACGACCGGCTGGAAGATCGGCTGGATCACCGGCCCCGCGCGGCTCCTGACCGCGGTGCTCACGGTGAAGCAGTATCTGACCTACACGAACGGGGCGCCGCTGCAGCCGGCGATCGCCGTCGGCCTGCGCCTTCCCGACGCGTTCTTCACCGGGATCGCCGATGACATGCGAATCAAGCGGGACATCCTGGGCACCGGCCTGCGTGCGGCGGGACTCGCGGTGTCCGAACCGCACGGCTCGTACTTCACGGTCGCGGATGCGGCATCGCTCGGTGCGACCGAGGCGGACGCGTTCTGCCGCGGACCGCTCGCCGAAGCCGGCGTCGTCGGCATCCCCGTCACGGCGTTCGTCACGCCGGAGCGGCGGGCCGAGTACGCGACGCTGATCCGGTTCGCCGCCTGCAAGCGCGTCGAGGTGCTCGAAGAGGCGGCGACGCGGCTGGCGTCCCTCGCGGGGCGCTAGCGCGGAACCACCCGGTACCGGCGCAGCGCGAGCGCGGGGTTGACCCGCCGGACGTTGCGGATGGTGTCGGGATCGGCCCAGCCGATCGCCACATCCGTCGCGGTGCCGATGCCCGCGATCGTCACGCCGAGCGGATCGATCACCGCCGAGTGCCCGACGCCGAGCGTCGGCGGATGATCGGCGGCGGCGACGTACATCGTGTTCTCGATCGCGCGGGCGGTGAGCAGCGTCGTCCAGTGATGCTCCTTGAGCGGACCGCGCACCCACTCCGCGGGCACCAGCGCGACGTCCGCCCCGGCATCCGCCAGGGTGCGGGCGACCTCCGGGAAGCGCAGGTCGTAGCAGGTCATCAGGCCGAATCGCAGGCCGCCGGCCTCGAACGTCTGCGGCTCGTCCAGCGCGCCCGCCTCGATCCAGTCGGACTCGCGCTGCCCGAACGCGTCGTAGAGGTGCTGCTTGCGGTACCGCGCGACGAGGCCGGATCCGTCGACCGCGACGACCGTGTTGCGCACGCGCCCGTCATCCGCGCGCTCGGTGAGCCCGGCGACGAGGTGCACGCCGAGGCGCCCCGCGGTCGCCGTGAGCGCCTGGACGAAGGGGCCGTCGAGGTCCTCGGCGTTCGCGGCGAGGGTGGCGTCGAAGGGATCGGTGAAGTAGCTGGAGTACTCCGGGAAGAGCACGACGGATGCGCCGCGGGACGCGGCCCGCTCGGCGAGCGCCTGGATCGAGGTGCGGTTCGCCTCCGCATCCGCGGTCGGCGCGAACTGCGCGACGGCGATCCCGACGGATCCGGTCATGGCGTCGTCCTCTCGCGCCGCGCCCGCAGCACCGAGGGCATGACGAGCCACAGCAGGATGACGAACACGGCGAGCGCCCCGCCGGTCACCCACGCGGCGACAGGCCCGACGACGACGTCGAAGACGAACCCGACGACGCCGACCAGCATCGCCGAGACGATGATCAGCGCCGACACCATCGCGAGATGCCCGTAGGCGACGGTGGTGCCCTTCGCGCCCTCCCCGAACAGGCCCCGGTGGAGGGCGACCGGTGCCAGGGCGATCACAGCGCTGACGGCCGAGAGCACGACGAGGATCAGGTAGAACACCCGCTGCCCGTCGCTCAGGTCGAGGAAGGCCGGCTGGAACGCGAGGGCGAGCAGGAAACCGGTGAGGATCTGCGTGCCGGTCTGCAGGACGCGCAGCTCCTGGAGCAGCTCGTTCCAGTTGCGGTCGTAGCGCTCGGCGGGCGTCTCGTCGCGGTGCGCGGGATCAAGCTGCGCTCGGTCGCGGGGGTCGCCTGTCATGGGTCCATCCTCCCGGTCGCCACGCATCGCGGGCAAACCCCTTGCGGAGTCGGACGCCGTGGGAAACGGCGAAGCCCGGGTCCGACCGGGACGTGATGTCCGCGGTGGGCCCGGGCTGAGGATCGCTTGCTCCCCCCGGAGTAACGATCCGAACGGCCGATGGCCGGCCCGCCCGCATCCCCCCGGATGCCGACGTGCCCCTCCAGGGTCGCACCGCCCGCCGATCCCCGACAGGGGGTGAACTACCCATGCAGCCCCGGAGCTCGGATCATTCGCGCTCGATCGGCACCCAGAGTTCGAAGGTCGCGGTGCGGAAATCGTCGGCGCGATCGAGGATCGCGACGATCTCGGGCCCGAGGCGCAGCCGCCAGGGGTTCGACGGGAACCACTCGGTGGCGGTCGCCGCCCAGGTGCTCTGCAGCGTCTCCGGGTAGGCGCCACTGCCGCGGAACACCGCCCACATGCCGGCGCGGACCTCGACGACATCCAGGTCATCGGGCACGGCCGTCCCTGCGGTGACGGCGACTCCGTGCAGGTAGGTGAGCTCGCTCCCCTCGGCGCGGTCGTCGTCGATGTCGGCAGTCACCTGCAGCAGTCCCGACGGCTCGGTGTCGCTCAGGGCCTTCAGGCGCAGGTGCTCCTCCATCGGGATCGCCGCGACGTGGGCCTGGATGTGCGGGTTCACGCCCTCGTGGATGAGCGGCACGCGCGTGGCGTGGCCGATCAGCCGGAAGGCAGGTCGTTCGGTCAGTCGTGCATCCATGGGTGTCGTCCCTTCTACGGTCAGGCGGAACCTGAGCTGCGGTTGTGCGCGAAGGGGACCGCCGTCGCGGCGCACGTCGGACGGCCCGGCGCCGTGGACGGCGCGGAACGCCCGGCCGAACGCGTCGCTCGAGCCGTAGCCGTAGCGAATCGCCACATCGAGCAGCTCGTCGCCCGCGACCACGTCGGACGCGGCGAGCGTCATGCGGCGGCGCCGGATGTACTCCGACAGCGGCATTCCCGCAAGCGCCGAGAACATCCGGCGCAGGTGGTACTCGGTCGTGCCCTCGGTGCGGGCGAACGCGGAGACATCGAGCTGGTCGTCGAGCGTCTCCTCGATCAGCACCGAGAGCCGGTTCAGAGTCGCGATCATGCGGTCCCCCTTCTGCGTCAACTCTTCTCGTCCGCGCGGGCTCGCACCCGATCATCCTGGTCCGATCCTGTCGGGTGGCGCAGCGGCTGCGTCCGGCGACGCGGCCCACAAGGAGAGGCCGAAGGACCTGCGCCGCCCGAGCGGACGCGAGACCGTCGCGGCGGATACGGTTCGAAGACGCGAATGCGGCGCGCGAGCGAGTTCGCCGGAAACCTCACACTTCGCGCCGGCGCGTCGTCCTGAGGGTATGAGCATGGGTGCGGAGCAGAGGGAGAGCGTGCGATGACGCGGATGGCGATCGCGGGCGGAACGGGCGTCGTCGGCAGGCTGGTCGTCGAGGCGGCGCGGGGCGCGGGGCACGACACGGTCGTGCTCGCGCGGGCCGCCGGAGTGGATCTCGTCACCGGCACGGGAGTGTCCGAAGCCCTCGCCGGCGCGGATGTGGTGATCGACGTGTCGTCGACCACCACGCTCTCGGCGCAGCGATCCGTTCAGTTCTTCGAGGCGGCGACCCGGACGCTCCTCGCCGCGGAGCGGGAGGCCGGGGTCGGCCACCACGTGGCGCTGTCGATCGTCGGCGCCGCGGGCGCCCCAACCGGCTACTACGCGGGCAAGGCGGCGCAGGAGCGCCTCGTGATGGCATCGGGCGGCCGCTGGTCGATCCTGCGGGCGACGCAGTTCCACGAGTTCGCGGCGCAGATGGTGCAGCGCGGCGCGATGCTCGGGATGGTCGCGGTGCCCAGAATGCTGTCGCAGCCCGTGGCCGCAGCCGCGGTGGCGGACGAGCTCGTCGCGATCGCCGAGGGCGCGCCGCGGGGCCTGGCGGATGATCTGGCGGGACCTCAGGTCGAGCGGATGGCGGACATGGTGCGACGCTACCTGCGCAGGACCGGCAGGCGCGCTCCCGTGGTAGAGCTGCGCCTGCCGGGCGCGATGGGGCGGGCGAGCGCCGACGGCGGCCTGCTTGCCGGGGCGTCGGCGAAGCTGGCGACCGAGACGTTCGAGCAGTGGCTCGAGCGTCAGCCGGTCAGTCCCAGTCGACGCCGGTGAGCGACATCGTGAACTGGTCGAGGGTCTCGCCCGTGTGAGGCGCCTACCGATCGACCGCGCCGAGACATCCCCACGAGCCCAGGGGTATGTCGATCGCCTGCTCGTAGGTGGCGAGGTCGATGAGTCCGCGGTCGCGAAGCACGTGCAGCGCGATCGTGCGCTCCTTGAGCCGCGCCGCGTTCTCCCGTGCCCTCTGGTCCGTCTCGTCGGGAGGCGACGGCTTGGAGCCCAGGAACACGAGCGCGCACAGCACAAGGCTCAGCACGAGGGTCGCGAGGCTTCCCACGAAGGCGAACGTCGTGACCGGGATCCCCTGGCTGAGCAGCAGAAACGCCGTCGCGATGGACACGATCGGCATAACGACGGCGGCGGCGCTGATGAACGCCGAGCGCTGACGCGTCAGACCCCACAGCAGGATCGCCGTCCCGGGAAGGGCGATGCCGAGCAGCGACGAGACACTCGCGGCGATGAGAAGCGAGTCGGCGACGTCGAGGTCGCTCTCCCGTGAGGCACCCCACAGGAACGCATAGCCCAGCAGCGGGAGGGCGGCCAGCGGGAGCATGAACAACAGGCCGACGAGCGCCTCCGCGACCGGGCTCCCCTTCTCCTCCGCCGTGCGCTCGGGCACCGGAATCGGTCGCGCGAGGATGTCCCGTTCGACGGCGCCGAGATCGATCGGCTCATCGAACGGCGCGGTCCGTGCCCACTGCCCCACGGGTTCGACAGGCATGTCAGCCGGTGAGCGCTTCGAATCGGCCATCACTGCTCTCCGGCGCTCGTCACCCCATGCCCGGGCCACCCCATTGGGTGCCCGGTGGCGGTGTCCGACAGACCGTCTCGTCAGAGAACGCATAGATCTCAACGCGGATCGCGACGCCACCATCGGCGCGGGCGATCTTGAACACGATGCCCTCGAGGGATCCCCGCGCCGGGACGTTGCTCATCATGGCGCTGCCGACCTGCGGATCTTCCGGCCAGGGCTGGAAGCCGGGCACCATCAGACCGGCCGACGGGTGCTCGATCAGCCAGTTCCTCGTCTCGGCGAACTGGGCGCCGGGGATGAACCACAATCCGTTCTGCCGGTCGATGGGCGCGCACGGGGGAACGTACGCCCCGGGGTCGAAGTGGGCGCCCTCCGGAATGGCGTCTACAGGCACGGCGCCCGCCGGCAGGACGAGCCCATCCAGCCACACGTCGGCCTTGGTCGGGGGCTCGGGCTCAGGGGTTTCCGAAGGCAGCGGTGATGGTGACGGTGACGGAGATGCGGTGCTCGTCCGCGTTCCTGCGGTCTCCGCGGCAGCCGGTTCCGCGGCTGTAGAGGCAGCGCATCCTGACAGCAGCACAGCGACGGTCGACATCGCGAGGAGGATCCGGAAGAGCCGCATGCTGTGATCCTACGGACACGCCCTCCTTCTGGCCTGCGGTCTTGAAGAGCGATAGCCCAGGGCCGAAATCACGGTCTTCCCTGAAATGGATCAGGACCATCGGGTGCAGCGCTGACCTCACGCAGGCAAAGCAGAAGGCCCGG
>NZ_BAAANG010000003.1:164643-198179 GCF_039529675.1 Microbacterium paludicola | reverse complement strand
CAGGATTTGAACCTACGACCTCTGGGTTATGAGCCCAGCGAGCTACCGAGCTGCTCCACCCCGCGGCACAAGAGATAACTCTAGCACGGGATACGGGGGCTGGCCAATCGGGGCCGACACCCGCGCGTCCCGGGCGTGTCATCTGGCGTTCATCCGGGATTCGCCTGGGCACGCGAAGGGGGCAGGACGATCCGTGCGGATCCGTCCTGCCCCCGGTTGCTGAGACGCGGCGCAGACTTACTGCTGCTGCTCGAGCTCCAGCAGTCGCTCGACCGCCTCGGTGAGCGCCTTGTCCGCCTCGGCGTAGGCGACCTGGTCGTCGGCCTCGAGGGCCGCCCGCTTGTCGTCGAGCGCCGTCTGCACCGCCTCGAGGGCCTGCGCGTAGGCGTCGCCTTCGGCCGGCGGCGTCGTGCCCGGCTGCTCCGCCGGCGGCGTGGTGGCGCCCGGGGTGGGCTCCTCCCCCGGCTCGACCGGCGTCACGCCGTCGTCGCCGGTCGGCGCACCCGAGTCGCCCTCGAACAGCGAGTCGAGCGCCTCGGCAAGCGTGTCCTCGAAGGCGAGCTGGTCACCGAACGCGACCAGCACCTTCCGCAGCAGCGGGAAGCTGGTGCCACCGCCGGTCGACTGGACGAACACCGGCTGGACGTAGAGCAGACCGCCGCCGACGGGAAGCGTCAGCAGGTTGCCGAGCTTCACATCCGAGTTTCCGATCTTCAGCACGTTCAGCTGATCCGCGATCACGGTGTCGGTGTTGAACGCGTTCTGCACCTGGCCGGGGCCGGGCACCGTCGTATCGGCCGAGATCTCGAGCAACCTCAGCTTCCCGTAGTCCTCGGCCTTCTTGCCCGCCTCGGCACCCGCATCCGAGTCGACGGACAGGTAGCCCATCAGCACGTCGCGTTGCCCGCCGCCCGGGATGAAGGTCGTGAACATGGAGAAGGTCGGCTCCTCCTGACCCGGCATGCGCATCGACAGGTAGTACGGCGGCTGCAGCACGTCGTTGTTCGCGGGGTCCGCGGGCGTCGTCCAGGCGTTGTCGCGCTGGTAGAACTGGCTCGCCGTGTCGACGTGGTACGTGCCGAGCATCGCCCGCTGCACCTTGAACAGGTCGGTCGGGTAGCGCACGTGGCTCATCAGCTCGCCCGACATCTCGCTGATCGGCTCGACCGTCGAGGGGTAGACCTTCTGCCAGGCCTGCAGCACCGGATCCTGCTCATCCCAGGCGTACAGGGTCACCTTGCCGTCGTACGCATCGACGGTGGCCTTGACCGAGTTGCGGATGTAGTTGATGTCGTCGATCCGCAGGTTCGGCTGCGGGTTCGTCGAGTCGCTGATCGCGCTCGACAGGCTCACGCCCGACGAGTACGGGTACGTCGCACTCGTCGTGTAGGCGTCGACGATCCACACGATCCGGCCGTCCACGACGCTGGGGTACGGGTCGCTGTCCACCGTGAGGTACGGGGCGACCTTCTGCACGCGCGTCTTGGGATCGCGGTCGTAGAGGATCTGCGACTCCGAGTTCACGTTGTCCGAGAACAGGATCTGCTCCGACTGGAACTTCATCGCGTACAGCAGCTTGTGGAAGAAGTTGCCGAAGTTCGGCCCGCCGTCGCCCTCGAAGGTCGTGCGCGTCTCCGTCGCGCCGTCCTGGCCGCGCGGGAAGTCGAGCTCGACCGGATCGGTGCCCTCGGGCGCTCCGACGATCGAGTACAGCGGCGACTTCTCACCGAAGTACACGCGCGGCTCGTAGTCGAGCTCCGACAGGAAGCCCGACGAGGGGATGCTTCCCTCGATGAACACGGGCTCGCCCTCGTTGGTGCGCTCGTTGCCCTTCGCGGCGACGAGGCCGTAGCCGTGCGTGTAGACCATGGTGGTGTTCTGCCAGGTCTGCGCGCCGGCATCCAGGCCCGCCTGATCCAGCTCGCGCACGGTGACGACCGTGTCCTGCGTCTGACCGTCGATCTCGTACCGGTCGACGTCGAGCGAGTCGGCGAAGCCGTAGTACGGGCGGTACTGCTGCAGCTGGCGCACCGTCGGGCTGATGATCGCCGGGTCCATCAGGCGCAGCGACGCGGTGGTGTCGGCGTCGTCGCGCAGCTGCCCCGCCTCGACCTCGGTCTCGGCGCTGAACTCCGTCTTCTCGATCCCGTCGAGCGCGTACGCCGCCCGGGTGCCGTCGACGTTGCGCTGGAAGTAGTCCATCTCGAGCTCGCGCTCGTTCGGTCGCACCTGGAAGGTCTGCACCGCCCACGGGTAGCCGACGCCCACGACGAGCGAGGTCACCACCAGCAGCGCGGTCGCGATGAGCGGGTAGCGCCAGCGCCCGATGACGGCGGTGACGAAGAACAGGACGGCCACGAGCGCGGCGACGACGGCCATGATCGTCTGGCCGGGGATGACCGCGTTGACGCCCGTGTACGCGGGGCCGGTGATGCGCCCGTCGACCTCGACGAGGGTCTTGAAGCGGTCGAGGAAGAGGCTCGCGGCCTGCACGAGCAGGTAGACGCCCGCGATGACGGCGAGCTGGATGCGCGCGGCCTTCGAGATGCGCAGCTCGCCCTGACCGATCCGCACCGACCCGTAGAGGTAGGTCACGAGCGCGGTCATCAGGAGGCTGATCAGCACGACGGCCGAGAGGTAGCCGGCCAGCGCCGAGTAGAACGGCATCGCGAACATGTAGAAGCCGGTGTCGAGGCCGAACTCGGGGTCGGTCTGGCCCGTGGGCACGCCGCTGATCCAGAGCCAGGTCGTCTCCCACTGGGCCGACGCGGCGAAGCCGGCGAAGAAGCCGAAGAAGACCGGGATGCCCCACATCGCGAGGCGGCGGAGCGGCTCGACGACCTCCTGGTAGCGGTCGAGCTGCGAGCTCAGCCGCGCGTAGACGGGACGCAGCCGGTACGCGAGGAAGATCGCGAGCCAGACCGGCACCGCCATCCCGACGAAGCCGATGACGAACATCACCACTCGTGCGAGCCACTGCGTCGTCAGCACGCTCTCGAAGCCGAGCTGGTCGAACCAGAGGTACTCGGCGTAGAGGTTCGAGAACGCGAAGAACGCGACGACGAGAGCGGCGATCACCGCCAGCGTGATCGTGACGATACGTCGGAAGGGGGACGGCGCGGCCGCCCTGGGCGCGGAGGTCGTGGTCACCCTTGTGAGCCTACCCAGTGACTCTTATGGGCCAGCAGGGAGCGGCCCCCTGTTCGCGCAGGGAGGAACCGTGGCTCATCCGCTGCAGGGCGTCGTGCTCAGCCGCTGCAGGTGGGGAGGTCGGCCGTGTCGCCCGAGGAGATCCCCTCGAGCGCCTTCAGCGAGTCGTCGAGCGTCGCCACCGAGAACACGTGAAGCCCGTCGGGCACGTGGCCCACCACCTCGTTGCAGTTCGCCGCGGGGGCGAGGAACCACTCCGCGCCCGCATCCCGCGCGCCGTACAGCTTCTGCCGGATGCCGCCGATCGGGCCGACGGTGCCGTCCGCGGCGATCGTGCCGGTGCCGGCGATCTGCTCGCCGCCGTTGAGCGCCCCGGGCGTCAGCACATCCACGATTCCGAGCGCGAACATCATGCCGGCGCTCGGTCCGCCGACGTTGTCGAGCTGGATCTTCACGTCGAACGGGAAGTCGAACGCGGTGGTCAGCGTGATCCCGATGACCCACGCCTGCTCCCCCGCGATCTGCCCGTCCTCGGGGGTGACCTCGACGGAGCCGCGCTCGCCGTCGCGCTCGTACTCGATCTGGACGGGTGCGCCGCCGCCCTCCTGGATCAGCTCGCGCAGCTGCGTCGCCTCGGTGATCGCGGTGCCGTTCGCCGACAGGATGCGGTCGCCCGGCTCGATGAGGCCGGCCGCCGGCGCGTCGTCGCTCGCGAGCCCCGCGACCTCGACGACCGCGCCGACGTCGTGCCCGAGCTCGCTGAGCGCCGCCGCCGTGGCCTCGGCCTGCGAGTCGACCATCAGCACCGCGTTCTGCTCCTCGCGCTGCTCGGTCGTCACCCCCTGCGGGAACACCGCGTCGAGCGGCACGACCGCGCGCGCGGGGTCAAGCCACGCGACCGCGAGCTCGAACCACGACGGGGTCCGTTCGCGGTTCCCCACCACCTGCACGGTGGTGAGATCGAGCGTGCCCTCCGTGGGGTACGTCTCGGCGCCGTCGATCTCGATGAGCGGCATCTCCTCGCCGTCGGCCGACTCGGCGGTGCCGATCGTGTCGTAGACCGGGCCGGGACGCTGGATGACGTACGCCGTCGGCAGGAACGTCAGGACGACGAGCACCGCCACGGCGACGACGATCGCCCACATCCCCACGAGCGTGCGGCGCGGCAGCGACCGGCTGCGACTCGGGGTGGCGTCATCGAACAGCGTCACGTCATCTCCCTCAGGTCCCCGGGCAACGGCCCTGCGCCGTCGTTCGCGGGCGGCGTAAGACTGCTGCGGCGAAGCCCCGGGTGGGCGAAGACGGGTGAGACTAGCGTAGTTCTCAATCGTGTGACCGGCTGAAAGGCGGCTGACGTGGCGGATGACGATCGCTCCCCCGAAGAGGAGTTCCAGGAGCTGATGCGCCAGCTGTTCGGGGCCTCCGGCAGCCAGGTGGATCCAGAGCAGCTGTCCCGGATGGACTTCTCGAAGATGGATCCCGAGCAGCTCGCCCGGCTGACGGGCATGCCGATCGACCCGGCGACCCTGTCGCAGGTGATGCAGAACCTGCAGAGCGCGTTCCGGACGTCCGGAAACGGCATCGACTGGGATGTCACCAAGCGCCAGGCGCTGCATATCGCGAACCAGGACGGCCTGAGCGTCACGGACGGACAGCGCGCCGATCTCGACCAGGCGTTCCACCTCGCCGATCTCTGGCTGTCGGAGGCGACCACCATCGCCGACCTCGCCGAGACGCCCCGCGCGATCACCCGCGGCGAGTGGGTCGAGAAGACGCTCGCCGTCTGGCAAGAGCTCGCCGAGCCCGTCGCCACCAGCGTCGCCGACGCCCTCACCGAGAGCCTCAGCCAGCAGGTGCCCGAGGAGATGCAGGGCCTCGTCGCGAACGCCGGTCAGATGATGCGCGGCATCGGCGGCTCCCTGTTCGCCACGCAGCTCGGCCAGGTGGTCGGCAAGCTCGCGCTCGAGGTCGTCTCGGGCGGCGACGTCGGCATCCCCGCCCTGCCGGCCGGCACCGCGGCGATCCTGCCGCAGAACTTCGCCGACCTCGGGCGCGGACTCGAGATCCCGGACGACCAGCTCGCCCTGTACGTCGCGGCGCGCGAGCTCGCCCACGCGCGCCTGTTCCGGCACGCGAAGTGGCTGCGCCTCCATGTGCTCTCGCAGGTGACCGAGTACGCCCGCGGCGTGCACATCGACACCGAGCGTCTCGAGGAGATGGCGTCGCGGTTCGACCCGTCCGACCTCGACGAGCTGCGGGCCGCGCTCGAGAGCGGCGCGCTGCTGCCGCAGCAGACCGAGGCGCAGAAGACGGCCCTCGATCGCCTCGAGAACATGCTCGCCCTGATCGAGGGCTGGGTCGACGTCGTGACCGCCGACGCGACGAGCCGCATCCCGAACCTCGATCGCATCGCCGAGGCGATCCGCCGCCGGCGCGCGGTCGGCGGGCCGGCCGAGGACGCGCTCGGCGCCCTCGTCGGCCTGAAGCTGCGCCCCCGGCGCCTGCGCGAGGCCGCGGCGATGTGGCGCGCGGTGACCGACGCCGTCGGCATCGAGGCGCGCGACGCGCTGTGGGACTCCCCCGACTTCGTGCCCGAGGCCGCCGACATCGACGACCCCTCGCGCCTCATCGCCCGTCTCGAGGCCACCGCGCGCGGCGAGGCGCCGGCACGGGACGAGATGGACGACGCGCTCGAGCGCCTGCTTGCCGAAGCCGAGGGTGGAACTCCGGGACCGGATGGCGGGGCGGGCGAAGCGGACGACGGAGCCAGCGGATCCGAGGACGAGAACCCCGGCGAGGGCGACGACGCTCCCGAGGGTCCGAAGCCGGTCTGACCCGTCCACAGGCCGGCCCGCGTCCGCGGACCGGCCCCGCCTGTGGAGAGCGGCCGCGCCGGGCGCGCCGGGCGCGCACCATAAACGCATGACGTTCCTTCGGCTGGATCCGGCACATCCCGCGCTGTGGCGCGACGCGACAACGCTGCAGCTGGGCGCCCATCCGATCGTGACCGTGCGCGATCCGGCGCCCTGGCAGGAGCGGGTGCTCGACGCGATGGAGCACGGCGTCGACTCCGGCACGCTCGAGCGGCTGACCGCGGCGCTGGATGTCCCCGCCTCGGAACTCGAGCGCTTCCTTGTACTTCTCGAGGGCGCTCTGCACCGCCCGGCGGCCGCCCGATCCGTGCAGCTCCGTGCCGCCGACGGCGTCGACGCGACGACGTGCAGCGATGTCGCCGAGGCGCTCGGCGCCGCCGGGATCGCCGCCACCTGGGCAGCATCCGGCTCCCCGTCCGCGGGCGATGCGGTGGTGCTGATCGCGCAGCATCATGTTCCCCCGCACGTTCCCTCCCAGCTGATGGCCGGCGACGTGACCCACGTGCCCGTTGTGTTCGACGGCGGCGGCGTGACGGTGGGACCGGTCGTCGAGCCCGGCCGCACCGCCTGCCTCGCCTGCCTCGCGGCGCACGAGCGCGATCGCGATCCCGCCTGGCCGGCGCTCGTCGCTCAGCTCGTGGCGCGGCGGCCCGTCGCCGTGCCGCGGGCCCGGGCGATGGAGGCGGGGATGCTCGTCGCCCGTCTCCTGCGCGACCGGACGGGTGACCGCGTCAGCGCGTCGACGTCCGTGCACTCGAGCGGGGACGCCCGGCGGGCGTGGCGCTCGCATCGCCCGCACCCGGAGTGCCTCTGCCGCCCGGCGACGGCCGTCCCTGAGCGAGCTGCGGGCCGATCTCGGCGAGGAACCGCGACGGCGCCCGCTCCCCTCGTCCCGCTGCCGACTGCCGAGCCCACGAGATCGACAGGGTTCGCGCGGCGCGCGTGATGCCGACGTAGGCGAGGCGCCGTTCCTCGTCGACGCCCTCGAGCGTGGAGGCGTAGGAGATCGGCAGGAGCCCTTCCGAGAAGCCGATGATGTGCACGTGCGGCCATTCGAGGCCCTTCGCCGCGTGCAGGGTGGACAGCGTGACGGTGCGCATCGACAGCTCGTGCTGATCCTTCGCCCGCGCCATGAGGTCGTCGGCGAACGAGCGGAGCGTGGTTCCCTCGGGCGCCTCCTCTGCCAGGCGCAGGATGGCGCTGCGCGCCTCCCACGCGTCGCGCACCGCACCGCCCGCGGCGGGCGCCTCGTCCTGATGCCCGAGGCCGCGCAGCGCCGTGCGCACCTCGTCGACGAACCCGTTGCCGTGCGGCGCCACCGCGGCCGCGCGGATCGCGAGCACCGCCTGACGCACCTCCGGCATGTCGAAGAACCGCCTGCCGCCGAGCACCGTCGTCGCGATGCCCCGTGCCGCCAGCGCCTGCTGGATTCCCGCCGACTGCGCGTGCGAGCGGTACAGCACCGCGATCTCGTCGGCGCGGGCGTTCTGCATCCGGCGTGCGATCGTGTCGGCGACGCCCTCCGCCTCTGCCTGGTCGTCGGCGTAGGCGACGACCTCGGGCTTCGGCGAGGTCGACTCTCCCGCGCCCGACACGAGCGTCAGGGCTCCCGGGCGGCCGCGCATCAGCGCGTTCGCGACATCCAGCACCGCGGCATCCGAGCGGTAGTTGCGCTCGAGGCGCACGACAGTGGCGTCGGGGTAGCGGGTCGGGAACTCCAGCAGGTACCGCGAGTCGGCGCCGGTGAACGAGTAGATCGTCTGGCTTGCATCGCCCACCACGCACAGGTCGCGCCGGTCGCCGAGCCACAGCTCAAGCAGGCGGTTCTGCAGGGGCGAGACGTCCTGGAACTCGTCGACCGTGAAGTGGCGGTACTGCTCCCGCACCGCGACGGCGACGCGGGGCTCGGCCTCGAGCATTCCCGCGCAGGCGAGCAGGACGTCCTCGAAGTCGAGCTGCCGCCGTTCGTCCTTGAGCTTCTCGTACTGCGTCATGAGCTCGACGAGCGCCTCGGTCCTGATGGTCCCCACGCTGCGGCCGAGGCGCCCGTACTGCTCGATCGAGCGCATCGTGACCTTGCGCCACTCGATCTGAGCGGCGACGTCGCGCAGGGTCGCGCGATCGGGGCGCAGCCGAAGCGCGTCGGCCGCGTGGGCGAGCAGCTTGACCTTGTTGTCGACGATGCGGGGTGCCTCGTCGCCCGCGACCTGGGGCCAGAAGTAGTTCAGCTGCGCGAGAGCGGCGGCGTGGAACGTCTTCGCCGAGACCCCCTCGATGCCGAGCGCTCGCAGCCGTCCCCGCAGCTCGCCCGCGGCCTTCGTCGTGAACGTCACGGCCATCACCCGCTGCGGCGAGTAGGCGCCCGTGTCGACGCCGTGCGCGATCCGGTGCGTGATGACGCGCGTCTTGCCGGCGCCGGCTCCGGCGAGCACGACGACGGGGCCGCGCAGCGTCGCGGCGGCCTCGCGCTGGTACTCGTCGAGCCCGTCCAGCGCGCTCATCGCTCCTCCTCGTACCACCCGCGGATCAGCCCGTGGGCGATGGACGCGGGGCCGGGAAGTCCGACGTCGCCGTCGCCCGCGAGCGCGGCGCCGACCTCCTCGCGGGTCAGCCAGCGGACATCCACGATCTCCGTGCCGTCGGGCCGCGCCTCGGCCGGATCGATCGCGGTCGCCTCGAACCCGAGCATCAGCGAGTGCGGGTACGGCCAGGGCTGGGAGCTCACGTAGCGGAGATCCGTCAGGCGGACGCCCGCCTCCTCGAAGAGCTCGCGGTGGATCGCCGTCTCGAGCGACTCCCCCGCCTCGACGAACCCGGCGAACGCCGAGTGCATCCGGCCGCCCCAGTTCGCGTTCGCCCCGAGCAGCAGGCGACGGCGCTGCGGATCGGTGATCGCGACGATCACGGCGGGGTCGTTGCGCGGGAAATGCTCGCGGCCGCACACAGTACAGCGCCGCGACCAGCCGGCCTGGCGCAGGGCGGCGGGCCCGCCACACGTCGGGCAGAAGCGGTGCCCGGTCAGCCACCGGCCGAGGCTCACCGCCGCGACGAGCGTGTCTGCCTCCTCGGGAGAGAGCAGGGCGCCGAGGTCGCGCGGGCCGCCCCAGCCGCCCGGGGCCGCGACGGGCTCCGGCGCATGCGCGTCGAACGCCGCCACGAGCACGGCGGCGCCGAGGGACGTGCGACCGAGGAAGCCCCACTCCGCCCCCTCGGGCACCTCGGCAGGGGCGAGGGCGTGAAGTCGGGCGGGCTCTCCCTCTGCCCGCGCCGCGACGGCGCCGTGGACGACGAGCACGCGCGTCGGGGCCTCCGAGCGGAGGTGCTCGAGCAGGCGCGGATCGTCGCGCTCGGCCGCGGCGCGATCGATCGCGGCGACCAAATCGGCGGCGGCGACGGCGGAATCCGAGCGGCCTGTCTCGTCTCGCTCCGCTGGCTCACTACGGCGCATCGAGGCTCCTGAACTTCATCGGAGGGAAGCGCGGCGTGCGCTCTCGCGGGCGTGGCGCGGGTGGTTCGCCCGTGCCTGCGACCTACCCTGAGGGCATGGCACGCTCTCCTCTCACTCTAGCGGCGGCCGCCACGGCGGCCGTCCCGGATGCCGAGGTGGTCGGCGCTCGACGGCTCACGGCCGGCGGTGGCGGACGGTTCGACTCCGCCGTCGCGACGCTCGTCGACGGCAGCGAACTCGTCGTCCGCGTGGCGAACGAGGACGACGTGGACCAGGAGCTCGCCGCCGAGGTCGTCGCGCTGCGGGCCCTCACGCCCGGCGTGCGGGAGATGCTGCCGTTCCAGGCGCCGGAGTACATCGGCGCGACCGGCATCACCGGCGGGCGCGCCATCGTGACGAGCTTCGTTCCCGGCTACCTCATCGACGCCGTCGAGCTGCCCCCGGGCGAGGGAGCCGCGACCTCGATCGGCCACGCCCTCGCCGCGCTTCACGCACTGCCGCCCTCCGTGGTCCGCTCGGCCGGGCTGCGCGAGCGCACCCCCGAGCAATCCCGCGCCGAGGTCCGCCGCGTCGTCGAGGCGGCCTCGCACAGCGGTCGGCTTCCCGTGCGGCTGACGGTGCGCTGGCGCGACGCCCTCGACGACGACCGCCTCTGGGCGTTCGAGCCGTCCGTGTGCCTCGGCGGCACCCAGGCCGCGTCGTTCCTGTTCACCGACGACGAGCGCCGCGCGCCCCGCGTCTCCGGCGTGCTCGACTGGCACGGCCTCTCGATCGACGACCCCGCGGTCGACCTGCGGTGGGTCGCCTCGGCCCCCGATGCGGCGCGGGACATCTTCCGCGCGTATGGCGAGGCCGCGCACCGCGCCCCCGACGCGGCCGTGCGCGTGCGCGCGCGCCTGCACGCCGAGCTCGAGTTCGCGCGCTGGCTCGTGCACGGGCTCGAGGCGCACCGCTCCGACGTCGTCGACGATGCCGCCGCGCTGCTCGAGTCACTGGCGGAGGGTGTGAAGGACGACGTGCTGCTCGCCGACATCGACGACGAGGGCCGCACCGACATCGACGACGCGCTCACCGTGCTGGCCAACGTGCCGCAGCGCGCCGAGGCCCCGGCCGTCGACACGTCGATGCAGACCGACGCGTTCGATCCGGATGAGCTGACGCTCGGGCCCGACGCCTCCTGGAGCGAGGAGAAGCGGGCGCGGTCGACGGCGGCGGCCCACGAGACGCAGCCGATCGATCCGTCCGAGTTCGTGGGCATCGCGACCACGCCGGACGGCTCCGCGCACGACGGCACCGACACGGATGCGATCGCCGTCGCGAAGACGGACGACGCCGGCGACGATCAGGCCGCGGAGACCCGCCGCTCGGCGCGCGCCGCGTTCCAGCGCTGGACCAGCTCCTCCTCCGAGTAGACCCGGTCGCCGCGGATGACGAGGTCGTCCGCGACGTAGTACAGCGCGACGTCGATCCGCTCCAGCGGCACCCCGTGCCGCCGGTGGTAGGCGACGCGGTACAGCGCGAGCTGGAGCATCCGCTCCTCCTTCTCGGCCGCGGTGCGCGGGGCCTTGCCGGTCTTCCAGTCGACGATCTCGATCCGGCCGTCCCGCTCGTAGACAGCGTCGAGCTTGCAGATCACGATGTGCCCCGGTTCGCCGTCGGCGGCGGGCATCGCGAAGTCGATCTCGGTCTCGACCTCGAGCGGCTTCAGGTGCGCCCACTCGCTGCGCAGGAACGTCTCCCTCAGCCGGGAGAGCGCCACCTCGTCCTCGGCCGACACCTCGGTCTCGGGGCCGAGCTCGGCGAACGCGTCCCCGCCCCACAGCTCCTCGTCGCTCTCCCAGAGCGCGTCGTCGGTGGACGAGCCGGAGCCGGCGATGCCGGAACGCTGCTCGACCCACTGGTGGAACAGCGTGCCGATGCGGGTCTGCGTGTACGGCCGCTCGGGCAGCGGCCTGTCGATCTGCGACACCGTGCCGGCGAAGTCGGTCACGTAGTCCTTGAACCGCGACGCCGGGATGCGGGTCGGTGCGGCGAGCAGGCGCCCGCGGCCGCGCTCCTCCCGCTCGGCGAGCAGGCGCGCCGCCTGCAGCGTGGGCTCGGCGGGCGCGGTCTCGCGCACAAGCTCGGCGGCAGCGGCGACCGGATCGCGCCGGTGCCCGAGCGGATCGAGCGGCCACTGCCGGGTGAGCGCCGTCCCCTCGTACGGGTTGTCGTCCTTGTCCACCTCGCCGATCGGCTCGAGGCCGAGCTCGTCGATCACGTCCAGCAGGTACGGGCTCGGCTTGCGGGGCGACTTCTGGCCGGCCCAGTACGCGCCGGTCAGCAGCAGGTCGCCGCGAGCGCGCGTGACCGCGACATAGGCGAGGCGGCGCTCCTCCTCCTGCTGATACGCGCGGTAGGCGTCCTTGAAGCGCATGAGCGCGCCGCCGTGCGGGTAGGCCTTGGTCTTGCCGGCGGCGAGGGAATCGAGGGCGGCCTTGTGGCGCTTGACCGGATCCTCCCCCGCCTCGGCCATCGCTCCGGCCGGGTCCCAGGTGAACCGCGGGAGGGCGGCCGCATCGCCGCGCAGGGAGAAGGGGGCGACGCCGAAGCCGAACCAGCCGGACGTGTCGCTGACGCGGCTCGGCAGTTCGTCGTCGACCATGCGCACGACGGCGACCGCGTCCCACTCGAGGCCCTTCGACCCGTGGATCGTCAGCAGCTGCACGACGCCTGGCTCGGGGGGCTCGGTGCGCGGCATGAGCTCGTCGGTCGACTCGGCCTTGTCGAGCCAGGCGAGCAGGCTGCCGATCGTGCCGCGCTCGTCGGCGGAGAGGAAGGCGCGCACCTCGTCGACGAACGCCCGCAGCTGCGTCGACGCGACACGGGCGGGACCGCGCGTCTCGTTGGCGGCGAGCTCGATGTCGAGGCGCAGCTCGAGCTCGATGAGCCGGATCAGCTCCGGGATCGGCTGCCCGACCGCGCGCCGCAGGCGGGTGAGCATCTCCCCCGCCAGGCGCAGGCGGCGGCGTCCCTCCGGCGTGATGTCCTGCAGCAGCCGGTAGTCGTCGCGGGTCGTGCGGACGAAGTCGACCGCGTCGACGATCGACACCGCCTCGTCCACGCCCGCGGAGCTGCGCAGGCGCGCCTTGAGCTCGTCCGACAGCGGCGTCAGGCCGCCGTCCCGGCGAGCGAGCTCGGTCGCCAGGTCGTACAGGGCCGCCATGTCCGCGACGCCGATGCGGAATCGGGGGCCGACGAGCAGCCGGATGAGCGCCGACCCGGCCGTCGGATCGTGCAGCACCCGCAGCATCGCCACCACGTCGGTGACCTCGGGTGTCGTCAGCAGGCCGCCGAGTCCCAGGATGCGGTGCGGGATGCCCCGGTCGCCGAGGGCCTTGGCGAACGTCTGCATGTGCTTCTTCGAGCGGAACAGGATCGCGCCGGTGTGGGGCCGTGCCGCCCCGTGCGACGCGCGCACCTCGGCGAACCACTCGGCCACCGCGGCGGCCTCGTCATCGACCGTGAGCTCGAACCGTGACGACACCCGCCCCTCGCCCGCCCCGGGGCGCGGCTCGAGTTCGGGCACCGTGAAGCTCCCTCGGCCCTGCAGGGGACGCAGGATGCGGTTCGCGGTGGCGAGGATCCGCTCGTCGTTGCGCCAGCTCGTCATGAGGCTGAAGTGCACCGCGGGAAGCTCGCGGGCGAAGGCCGCGTCGAAGGCGTAGAGGTTGTCGGCGCTGGCGCCACGCCAGCCGTAGATCGACTGGTGCGGATCACCGACGGCCATCACTGTCGTGTCGCGGAACAGCTCGGCGAGGAAGCGCGTCTGGATGACCGACGTGTCCTGGTACTCGTCGAGAAGGACGACCCGGTACTGCTCGCGCAGATCGGCCCGCACCTGAGGAGCCCGCTCGACGATGTCGTAGGCGCCGTTGACCTGGTCGGCGAAGTCGAGCACTCCGCGACGCTCCTTCTCGGCGATGTAGTCGCGAACGAGCTGGACGAGGATGGGCATCGCCAGCAGGTTCGCGGCGGCCTTGTCGACGTCGCCCTTCTCGCGGTACGGCTCGAATGCGGCGGCCTGGTCGAGCGCGACCCGCTGCAGCTCATCGAGGTCGATGCGGTGATCGAGCACCTCCGCCGCGAGGCGCTGCACGGCGTCGACCACGCCGTTGAGGGCCCGATCCACCTCCTCGAGTCCGGGGATGTCCGCGCGCAGCACCACGTGCCGGGCGATCAGCCAGGAGGCCGACTGGCTGAGCATCGCGGCATCCGGGTCGCGTCCGATGCGCGCGGCGTGCTCGCGCACGATCGAGTCGGCGAACGCGTTGTAGGTGCCGACCCGGGGGCGGATCATGAGGTCGTCGACCGTGCGCGGAGCGGCCGGATCCCAGCCGGTGCCGAGCGAGGCGGCGAGCCCGTCCAGCGCCTCGCGGCGCACCGCCTCACGCTGCGCGGGCGTCGTCGCGGCGGCGACGCGGGCGAGGGCGCCGTCGCGCACGATCTCGTGAAGGTGCGGAAGCAGCCCGCGACGCCCGAACTCGTCGATCAGCGCGAGGCGCGCGCCGATGCGCTCGGCGAGCTCGCCCGCCGCCTTGCGGGTGAAGGTGAGGCCGAGGATCTCGTCGCGCCGCACATGCTCGTTGGCGACGAGCCAGACGACGCGTCCCGCCATGGTCTCGGTCTTGCCGCTGCCCGCGCCCGCCACGACGAGCGCGGGGCTCGGCGGCGCCTCGATCACGCGCTGCTGCGCGGGCGTGGGCGTCGGCAGCCCCAGGGCCGCGGCGATGTCCGTCGCCGTGATGCCGTGGCCGCCGTCCCATCCGGAGGCGGGCAGGATCGGCTCGGTCTGCGTCTGCATGCTCATGCGCTCACCGACTCCCCTACGCGCTCACGGAATCGATGGTGTGGATCCGGCACGGCTTCACGAACATCCCCTCGGTGCAGTGGGCGTCGACCTGCGCGATGAAGCTGCTCGCCGACATCCCGCGCGCGGCGTCTGCGACCCGCCGCAGGAACTGCGCGCGCGACTCGTCGACGAGCCGGTGCTGGTGCGCGACGCGGTAGTCGCTCTTGGCGAGCGTCTGCGACACGATCACGAGCCGGGCACCGGCGAGGCCGCCCGCGGGAGCACCCTCGACGAGGCCCTCCTGGACGGCGACCTGGTACGCCGACAGCTGGCCGTGCTGCAGCACGTCGTTGTCGCCGGGCTTCTCGTAGCGGCCGCTCTTCAGGTCGACGACGACCACATGCTCGGCCGCCTCGGTGTCGGCGCAGTCCATCGCCACCCAGCCGCGCGAGCGCCCGGGGCCGTGCTCGCCGGCGCCGACGGGGTACGTCTCGACCCGGTCGATCACGCCGCTGACGATCGCCCGGCGCGGGCCCTCGACCTCGTCGCCGACGTAGACCGGGGGCGGCGAGTCGGGGTCGTCGCCGTCGATCCCGACGGCGAAGCGGAAGGGTGCCTCGGACACCACGTGCGCTCCCCCGTCCGCGCGCACCGCGCGGAGGTACGAATGAAGCCGCTCGACGTAGAGGTCGGCGCGGGCGCGCTCCTTCGTCGCGATCCAGGGCGTCTCGAAGTCGAGCTCGGGCCAGCGCTCGTCGACCACCGAGCGGAGCCCCT
This sequence comes from Microbacterium paludicola, assembly GCF_039529675.1. Lineage (NCBI taxonomy): Bacteria > Bacillati > Actinomycetota > Actinomycetes > Micrococcales > Microbacteriaceae > Microbacterium > Microbacterium paludicola. The sequence goes on along the minus strand of NZ_BAAANG010000003.1, from coordinate 183,100 downwards.
CCAGGTCGCCGTCGGGGAAGCGCTCGAGGGCGGCGTGCAGGATCGTGCCGATGCCGGCGCTCGGCGGCGTGACGGTGCTGCCACCGAGGCCGTCGATCACCCAGCCGAGGCCGCACTCCTCGAATGCCTCCATGCGCGAGGGCGACACGCGTGCCGGGCCGGCATCGAGGTCGCGCAGCGGCCGGTCCGTCGACGGTGCGAGCACTCCGTACCACTCGTCGGGGGCTGCACCCGGCACCTGCGCGGTCGCCAGCATGCTGAGCTGTCCCGCGGCCTCGACGCGCTCGCGCGCGTCCGCCGACTCGGTCAGCGTGCGACGGTGCCGGGCGACGAGGCCCCGCAGCGTGAGCGGGTGCGCGGCGCGGTTCTCGTCGTGAGGCGGATCGGCAAGGAACGAGAAGAGCGCGCTCGGCCCGGTGTCGTCGTCGTCGACCGCCGTGACGAGCAGCCGCGCACGGGCGCGGGACACGGCCCGCACAAACAGGCGCAGCTCGTCGTGCATGGCGGCGCGGCGGCGGTCGAGCACCCCGGCGGGCTCGGCGCCGGGCAGCCCCGCGCGGTGCGCGGCGACGGTCTTGGCGAGGCGCCACGACTCGAGCAGCCCGCCGCGCAGGCGGACGTTCGGCCACACGCCGTCCTGGACGCCCGCGATCACGACGGCGTCGAACTCGACGCCCAGCGCGTTCGCCGGCGTCAGCAGCGTCACCGAGCCCGGCCGATCCGGTGCCGAGAGGGTGTCCTCCGGCACGTCGCTGTCGAGGATCTCGCGGATGAACGGGAGCGGCCCCTCCTCGGGGTTGCGCTCCACCGCGCGCTTCGCCGCGGCGAACAGCGCCACGAGGCCGTCGAGGGCGCGGCCCGTCTCGGCGGCGATGGGCCCCTCGCCCTGAGCGGTCTCATGCCACGCGCGCTCGAGCTTGCGGCCGTCGGCGGTGCGCGCCCGGTCCCACACGAGCCAGAGCAGCTCGTGGACCGTGGCACCCCGGGCTCCCTCCTCGTGCAGCAGGCGCAGCGTCTCGGCGAGACGCCGACCGGTGCGGGCCTCGGGGGTGTCGATCAGGTCGAACGCCGCGGGATGCCCGAGGGCCTCGTGCAGCAGCTCGCGTGCCGGCCGGTTGCCGCCGTCCGCGAGTTCCGCGTGCCGCATGTGCGCGCGAAGGCGCCGCAGCCCGACGCCGTCGAGGCCGCCGAACGGCGAGCGCAGCGCCTCGATCAGCAGCTCGGGCTGCCGCTCCGCGTGATCCTGCAGGCCCAGGCGCACGATCTCCACGATGTCGTGGACCACCGCTTCACTGCCCAGAGGCCGCTGCACGCCGGCGGCGCGGGTGGGCACCTCCCGGGCCGCGAGCTCGGCCTCGAGCATCGTCAGCTGCCGGGTGTCGTGCGCGATCACCGCCATCCGCGACCAGGGGACGCCGCCCAGCAGGTGCCAGTCGCGCAGGGCCCAGGCGATCTGGTCGACTTCCTCGTACGGGGAGGCGGCGAGCCGGGTCTCGACGACCCCGTGCTCCTCCACCTCGGGGCCGGGGGCGCGTCGGTGCGCCACGACGCCGGCCGCGCCGATCGCCTGCGTCACCGAGCGGGTCAGGCGGGTGAGGGCCGGGGCGGCGCGGTGAGCGCCGTCGAGGACGTGGCGCTCGCCAAGCACCGCCGACAGGCGCAGGAACAGCTCGGGCGTGACGCCGCGGAAGGCTCCCGATCCGATGTCGGGGTCGCCGAACGCGAGCACCGCGATGCCGCGCTGTCGCAGTGCCTCGACAACGGCGATGCCGCCGCGCGTGAGCTCCTGAGCGTCGTCGATCAACACGACCCGCAGGCGCTCGAGCCCCGCGATGACCGCGCCGTCGCGCAGCGCGACGGCGGCCTCGGCGTACAGCTCGGCGACATCGCGATGCGGCGAGCGCATGCCGTCGAGCACGCCGCGGTACTCGCGCATGAAACGGGCGACCGCGGTCCACGCCGGCACGTCGAGCGAGGCGAGCTCGGCCGGGCCGACGCCGAGCTCGGTCAGCTCGCTCAGGAAGGCGCGCAGCTCGGAGCGGAAGCCCTTGGACGCCCGCACGGGGGCGCCGAGCTCATCCGGCCACAGCGACAGGCCCTCGCGCTCGTCCTCCTCGTGACCTGCGAGCAGGTCGGCGACGATCCGGTCCTGATCCGCCCCCGTGAGAAGCTTGGGGGGCTCCTCGCCACGGCGCACCGCTTCGGCCCGCACGACCTGGAACGCGAAGGACCCGATCGACCGCGCCAGCGGCCCCGGGGTCGCCACCCGCACCCGGACGCCGAGCTCGTCGCGGAGCCGCGTGGCCGAGACGCGCGTCGGGGTCAGCACCACGAGCTCGTCGGCCGCGACGCCCTCGTCGATGAGGCGCGCGACGCGCTCGACGAGCACCGCCGTCTTGCCCGTGCCGGGCGCCCCGACCACGGTGCCGGAGGCGTCCGCCGGCAGGCTCAGCACCGCGCGCTGAGGCTCGTCCCATTCCGTGACACCCATGCGCTCAACGCTAACCGCGGCCTCCGACACCCGGCCGCTCACGCGAGCGCCAGGGTCGCGCGCGCCGCCCGTGCGAGCTGCACCCCGTAGCCGCGTCCGTGGCCGGCGGCGTGCACCGCGAGCGGGTGCAGCTGGTGCACCGGCACCCGCTCGCGCCAGCCGTCGTGCAGCGGATGCTCCGACGCGTAGCCGGCGAGCATCTCCTCCAGGAACGGTGCCCCGAACAGGGCGAGCATCGCGAGGTCGGTCTCCCGGTGCCCGCCGTGCGCGGCCGGGTCGATCAGCACAACGCCGTCCGGCGAGAACAGCACGTTCCCGGCCCACAGGTCGCCGTGGATCCGAGCCGGCGGATCCGCGTCATCGAAGGCGCCCCCGGCGATCAGCGCGCAGGCATCCTCGACGGTGCGACGCTCATCCGCCGTCAGGTTGCCGGCTTCCACCGCGATGCCGAGGAACGGCAGCACGCGGGTGCGGGCGTAGAAGCCGCCCCACCGCTGCTCGCGCGCGTACGCCTGGGGCCGCTTGCCGATGAACCCCGGACCGTTCCAGCCGTCCGGGGCGGCGCCGAAAGCGTCCGCGCCCGCCGCGTGCGTGCGGGCGAGAGCGACCCCGAACGCGCGCGCCGCGCCGGGCGTCGGCGCCGCCTCGCGAATGCGCTCCAGCTCGATCCGTCCCACGTCCACCGAGACGACGCGCGCGATCCTCGCTCCCCCGTCCGTCTCCGCCTCGGCGAGCCAGCGCAGACCGGCCGCCTCCGACTCGAAGAATCCGGCCGGCGCGTCCGCGTTCTCCTTGAGGATGGTCTCGGTCACGCCTCCAGTGTCGCCGCCGTTTCGCTGTCAGCGTTCAGCCGCCTGCCGTGTCGACCCCCTGCCATAGAGTTGTGACACGGCCCCGCTGATCCACCCGAGCGGGCTTCTGGCGCGACGAAAGGCAGTCACCCGTGGACATCCGCATCGGCATCACCAACACCGGCCGCGAGCTCAGCTTCGAGTCGTCGGAGAGCGCCGAGGACGTCAAGACGACCGTCGCCGCGGCCCTCGACAGCGGCCAGAGCCACCTCTCGTTCACGGACGTGAAGGGGAACTCCTACATCGTCCCGACCGCGAACCTCGCGTTCGTCGAGGTCGGCAGCGAGGAGACCCGCCGCGTCGGCTTCGTCGCCTGACGCCGATGTACATCGTCCTCGCGCTCGTGGCCGCCGTCGCGATCGGCGTCGGCATCCACTTCGCCCTGCCGCGCCGCGGCCTGCGGGGCGTGGCGCTCGCTCCCGCCATCGCGGGCGCGACCGCCGCGGTCGTCTACGCGATCTGCACGTGGACCGGCCTCGGCGAGGGGAACCCCGTGACGTGGCTCGTCACGCTCGCGGTCTCGTTCCTGCTCTGCTGGGTCGGCACCGATGCGCTCAGCCGCCTGCGCGCGTCCCGCGATGCCGCGGCCGAGAAGCGCCTCGGCCTGGCCTGAGCCGATTCGCCTGAGCTCTCAGCCGACGCAGGATCCGGTCGAGACCGGGTCGGTCGCGCTGTCGAGCTGTGCGAGCACCGGCAGCAGCTCGACGGTCGTCATCGCGTAGCCGACGTTCTGCTGCACCTCGTCCCGCGCGAAGATCACGCCGGCCACGGCGCCCTCGGGCGTGAGCAGCGGGCCGCCGGAGTTGCCCGGGTACACCGCGGCCGACAGGGCATAGACCTCGCGCGGCGCGACGGAGCCGCCGTGGATGTCCGCGATGGGAGCGGAGCCCGTCGCCGCGACCGTGGCGGGCACCGTCTTGAACGGTCCCCCGTACGGGAAGCCCTGCACCGCCGCGGGGGCGCCCGGGCTCAGTGTCCCGGCGATCGGCAGGGCCGCCGCCTCGACATCCACGGCGATGACCGCCAGGTCGTCCACCGGATCGAAGTACACGACCCGGCCGTCACGCGCGGGCTCGCCGGGCAGCTCGACGATCGGCGTCTCCACGCCGGCGACCACGTGCGCGTTGGTCACGATGCGGTCCTCGGCGGCCACGAAGCCGGTGCCCGTGAGGCTGCGGCTGCAGGAGCTCGCGATGCCTCGGATGCGCGCGACCGACTGCGCCGACGTCCGCAGCGCCGGCAGGCTCGTGTCGACGGACTCGGCGCCGGCGGGCGCCTCCACGTCGCCGAGCAGCCCGTCGATCGTGGGAAGCACGGTCTCGCCAAGCGTCGCGGCGTGAAGGCGCGCCATCGCCTCCGACACCGGAGCCGGCGTCACGCGGTCGATCGTGCGCAGCACGCTCGAGGATGCCACCGAGGGCGACACCACGGGGATGCCGGCGGTGGCGATTCCCGAGCCGGTGAGGACGAGGGCCAGGCCCACGGCGACGACGGCGACGACGCCGCCGAGGAGTCGCTCGACGGCCTTGAGCTTCAGCAGATCCGCGCCGTGGCGGATGACGCGGCCGATCGCCGATCCGAGCGCGGCGCCCAGCGCGAGCAGCGCGACCGCGCTGCCGATCACGGCGAGCGGCCGCCAGCCGGCATCGGTGACCGCACGCGCCACGATCGGCAGGACCCACGGCGCGGCGAGACCGCCGGCGACGAGGCCCGCGAGGGCGCCGAGGGCCGAGAACAGCCCGACGCGCAGGCCGGTGATGAGCGCGGCGATGAGCAGCACCACGATCACGATGTCGACGATGGGGAGCACGCGTTCCTCTCCGGGCGAACGAGCACTCACCGCCCGCCGCTCAGGGTACGGCGCGCGTCTGCGCCGACGCCGTGAGCCGCGCGGATCAGGCGGCCGAGGCCGTGACGGGAGCCCCGCGGTCGAGCTGCGGGAACGCGCGCAGCACCATGTCGACGAGGCGGCCGAGAGGGCGCGTCAGCGGGTCGGTCGCCGGGAGTCCGTGCGCGAGTTCGATCTCATCGATCGCGTCGCCGATCTCGGCGTCCGTCATCCGCTCGTGGTTGACCGTGATGCCGATCACGCGGGTGTCGGCGAAGGCCTCGATCAGCGCCACCTCGCTCGCCAGGGTCGGCATCGCGACCATCGGGAAGTCGCCGAGCACCTCGCGACGCGGCGCGTGCTGCACGATGACGCCGGCCGGGCGGCTGCCGCGGAGGATGTGCGCCGAGGTGAGGTAGGCCGGGTGGCTGAGGGCGCCCTGCCCCTCCACGATGATGACGTCGGGGTCCTCGCCCTCGAAGGCGGCGACGACCTGGTTCTCGACCTCGCCCGAGCAGAACTGCGGCACGAGCGCGTCGAGCGCGACGCCGTACCGGCCGCCCTGGATGATCGTCGTCTGGCCCGTCCCGACCATCACGGCGTGGATCCCGCGATCGTTCAGCGCCTTGACGAGCAACGTGGCCGTCGTCCGCTTGCCGATCGCGCCATCCGTCCCGAGCACCGCGATCCGGAGGCAGGTGACGTCGAAGATCCGGCCCGAGAAGAGGTGCAGGTCCTTCTTCTCCCGGGGGCGGCGGATGTCGGTGATCGTCACGTCCGCCAGGATGCTCGCGGCGGCGAACTCCGCGTCGTCGCTGAGGAACTCGTGCAGGCCGTTGATGATGTGCATGCCCCGGGCGATGCCGTCGAGCAGCACAACGCGCTGAGCCGAGGACAGCAGCCCGTCGGCGGGGGCGACGCCGCAGATCAGGTAGTCGGGCACCGTGCCGGCGTGCGCGATAGCCTCGGCGAGATCCGCCAGGATCGGGATGCCCGCGGGCTCGCCGTCGAGGAACGTGCCCGCATCGGCGCCGGCGTGACGGCTGTCGATCACGCTGAGGATCTCGTACTTCTCGGAGTGGCGGACGAGACCGTTGGCGGTCTTTCCGTCCTGCTCGCCGAACTGGCCTTCGCAGTACACGATCGCGGTCGACCCGGTCGGAAGGGCGACGAGCGGCGCCGGAACGACCTCGGGATGGGCGGATGCGGCGTGGATGTCTCGGTCGGCGGGCACGGGTGCCTCCTTGCAGTCACTCACAGAGCGGGCGACTGAAAAACGACGAGGCCCGTGGGGCTGCCGGCAGACGAGAAGTCTTCCCTGATCGCCGGCGAGCTGCCGGCCCTGGCGACGGTACCAGCCGGACATGGGCATCCGCCGGTCTCGGGTGGACGGTCCGCACGCGGGCCCGGTGCGCCCCTCTAGGAGGCGAGACCGAGGGCGTCCATGCGGCGCGCGTGCGCGGCCATCAGGGCCGTGAAGACCGGCTCGACCTTCTTCTCGTCGTCGATGCCGAGGCGCTGCGGGCGCAGCGCCGCCCTTGCCACGAGCAGCGTGTCGCCGACGAGGCGGCGGGCCCACATCGACAGCAGCGAGCGCATCTCGTCGTCGGCGTCGATCGTGGCGCGGATCAGGTCGACGATCAGTTCGCGGTCGCTGTCGACGTTCAGAATGCGCGCGATGCGGCGGCCGGTGTCGCCGTAGCTGGCGGCGAGGGCGCGGTAGAAGTCGTCGAGCATCCCGGCGGTGATGTGCACCGAGAGCATCGTCTCGCGCGGGCGGGCGCCGATCGTCGCGCGACGGAACGTGTCGAGCTGCTCCTGGAACGGGCGCATGATCTCGGCGGGGTCGTCGCCGCGGTCGCGGATCACGTCGATGATCGCGCGGTGCTTGACGAGCGCGGCGCCGGCGGCGAGCGACAGCGCCTCCTTCTCCTCGAGCTCCGGCGTGGCGCGGATGAGGCGGCTGAGGGTCTCGAAGTACCCGAGCTGGAGGTACGCCGCCTGCCCGAGGAACGTCTCGACGGCGGGAGCGAGCTCCTCGAAGTCGACGCGCGTCGCATCGCCCATGTCGCCGCGCGACCGCAGGCGCAGGATCCGCGCGGGCGGACGCTGCTGCCAGAACTTCCAGTTCACCACGCGCTACAGCCTACGGGCCCGGCCCGGCCGCGTCCGTGAAGGATCATCGCCCGCGCGGGGGTCGTGTCAGGAGGCTCCGGTAGGCTGGTGCGGTCCCCGGCGTCGGATCGGGGCCGCCGCGCCTGGAGCAGACCGAAGGCGTGGACCGCATCTCCCAGGCAGCGCTGGCTGCCGGACAGGCTCGAGCACACATCGTGACCACTTTCACCGACCTCGGCGTCGACCAGGACATCGTCGACGCCCTCGCCGCGAAGGGGATCGTCGACGCATTCCCCATCCAGGAGCAGACGATCCCGCTCGCCCTCCCGGGCCAGGACCTCATCGGCCAGGCGAAGACCGGCACCGGCAAGACCTTCGGCTTCGGCATCCCCGTTGTGCAGCGCCTCGGCCAGAACCCCGAGCCGGGCGTCAAGGCGCTCATCGTCGTGCCCACCCGCGAGCTCGCCGTGCAGGTGTACGAGGACCTCGACCTGCTGACGTCGAACCGCGCGACGAGCGTCGTCGCGATCTACGGCGGCAAGGCCTACGAGGGCCAGATCGACCAGCTCAAGGCGGGCGCGCAGATCGTCGTCGGCACCCCCGGCCGTCTGATCGACCTCGCCGGCCAGCGCCTGCTCGACCTGTCGAACGCGACCGAGGTCGTGCTCGACGAGGCCGACAAGATGCTGGATCTCGGCTTCCTCGCCGACATCGAGAAGATCTTCCAGAAGGTCGCGCAGGTGCGTCACACGCAGCTCTTCAGCGCGACGATGCCCGGCCCGATCGTGGCCCTCGCGCGCCGCTTCATGTCGAACCCGATCCACATCCGCGCGACGGATCCGGACGAGGGCCTGACGCAGGCGAACATCAAGCACATCGTCTACCGCGCGCACTCGCTCGACAAGGACGAGATCATCGCCCGCATCCTGCAGGCGGAGGGCGCGGGAAAGACCGTGATCTTCACCCGCACGAAGCGCGCGGCGCAGCGCCTCGTCGACGAGCTCGGCGACCGCGGATTCAGCGTCGGCGGCGTGCACGGCGACATGGGCCAGGAGCAGCGCGAGCGCTCGATGGCGGCCTTCAAGGCCGGCAAGGTCCAGGTCCTCGTCGCCACGGACGTCGCGGCCCGCGGCATCGACGTCGACGACATCACGCACGTGATCAACCACACGATCCCGGATGACGACAAGACGTACCTCCACCGTGCGGGCCGCACCGGCCGCGCCGGCAAGACGGGCATCGCCGTGACGTTCGTCGACTGGGACGACCTGCACAAGTGGGCGCTCATCAACCGCGCCCTCGAGTTCGGTCAGCCCGAGCCGACCGAGACCTACTCCTCGAGCCCGCACCTGTACACCGACCTGAACATCCCGGCCGGCACGAAGGGCCGTCTCACGACCGCCCCGACGTCGGAGCGCCCGCGCCCCGAGCGTCGCTCGCAGGGCGGCGAGGGCCGAGGAGGCGACCGCGGCGGACGCACGCGCACGCGCCGCCCCGCAGGCGCGACCGGCACCGCGACCGAGCCGGTGGCCGAACACGGCCAGCCCGCCACGCCGACCGAGCAGGTCGAGGGCTCCGGCACGCACGACGGCGAAGGCAAGGAGCACCACGACGGCAAGCCCGCCCCGGCGCGCCGCCGCCGTCGTCGTCGCCCCTCGGGTCAGAGCCCGCAGGGAGCTTGATCTTCTCCCGCTTCGCGGGGTAGTCAGCGCACGTCATCGATCGCTCGCCCGGCACAGTGCTTTTTCGGGCCGCGCGCTGATCGATCGCTCACCCGACGCCGTGCTTTCCGGGCCGCGCGCTGATCGATCACTCGCCCGACGCCGTGCTTTCTCGGGCCGCGCGCTGATCGATCGCTCACCCGACGCTCCGCGCCGGGACTCGTGCTCGATGGACGTCGCTGACGCTCCGTCCGGGCGCGCTGGTTGGTCGCTCCGCTCCACGCTCGCTTCGCTCGCACAGGGGAACATCACGAGGGCACAGTGCTTGCCGGGACTCATGCTCGATGGACGTCGCTGACGCTTCGTCCGGGCGCGCTGGTTGGTCGCTCCGCTCCACGCTCGCTCCGCTCCACGCTCGCTCCGCTCCACGCTCGCTGCGCTCGCAGAGGGGCACAGCCACGCCCGCCCATGGGCGCTCGAGGCTAGGGGTAGACCGGCGGGGTGCCCGTCGCGCGGGCGATGATGCGCGCGACCATCGCGTCGCTCGTCGTGTTCTCCCCCGGGAGGTTCGGCTTGCCCCGGCCGTGGTAGTCGCTTGACCCCGTGACGATCAGGTCGCGGTCGGCCGCGATGCGGCGCAGGATCCGCTTTCCGTCCGCGGTGTTCTCGCGGTGGTCGATCTCGAACCCGGCGAGCCCCGCGTCGATCAGCGCGTGCAGCACCGACTCCGGCATCATCCGCGACCGACCGTGGGGCGTGGGGTGCGCGATGATCACGACTCCCCCGGCCGCCGTGACCAGCTCGACGACGCGGAACGGGTCGGGGGCGTAATGGGGCTCGTAGTAGCCCTCGCGGGGATGCAGGATGCCGTCGAAGGCCTCTCCGCGATCGCGGGCGAGCCCACGCGCAACGAGGGCGTCGGCGATGTGCGGGCGTCCCACTGTCGCATCCAGCGTCGTCTGGGCGAGCACGTCCTCCCACGTGAGGTCGTAGTCGCGGGCGATGTTCGCCACGATCCGCTCGGCACGGCCCATCCGATCGCCGCGGATCCGCTCCGTCTCGGCCCGCAGCTCCGGATCGTCCGGATCGAACAGGTACGAGAGCAGGTGGACGCTGCGCCACTCGTGCTTCGCCGAGAACTCCATGCCGGGAAGCAGCGTCATGCCGAGCGACGTCGCCGCCTCCGCCGCCTCCGCCCATCCGGCCGTCGTGTCGTGGTCGGTGAGCGCCACGGTGCGCAGCCCGTGACGGTGCGCCGCGGCCATCACGTCCGCCGGCGGCTCGGTGCCGTCCGAGCGCGTGGAGTGGAGGTGCAGGTCGCTGGGGCCCCTGAACCGCTCGCCTCCGACATCGCCCACAGGCCGATCGTAGTCCGGATGGCGACGGGCCCTCACACACGCGATACACGCGTCGGTTTCGCCGGTTTCTCAGCGGAGCAACTTAGGGTCGAAGGCGTGCTGCGCGTGTTGGGGATCCTCGTGACGGTGCTGTTCGCCATCGCGACGGCACTGGTGTCATGGCCGCAGTTCTTCCGCCTCGAGCAGACGATGCCGTTCGCTCACATCGTGTCGATGCGCGGCATCCTGGTGGCGGCGTTCGCGATCCTGACCGTCCTCTTCCTGCTGATGGCGCTCGCCCGCCCGATGCGCGGCTTCGCCATGTCGATGGCCCTCGTCGCGGCCCTCGGGGCGACCGCCGGCGGCGTCACGCTGGGCGTGCGCGGCTACGGCGACACGCTTCCGGAGGCGACGGAGACCAGCGTGCGCGTCATGACCTGGAACACCGCGGGCGATGCGACCGGCGCCTATCAGATCGCGCAGTCGGCGGTCGCGATGGACGCCGACATCATCGCGCTGCCCGAAACGGCGCAGAGCGTGGGCGAGGACGTCGCGATCGAGATGCGCGAGCTCGGGCGCCCGATGTGGGTGCATCACGTGCAGTACAACGAGGAGATCGAGCGCGGTCCGCAGTCGTGGGTGACGACCATCCTGATCTCCCCCGATCTCGGCGACTACGCGGTCATCGAGTCATCCGACGACGGCTCGAGCAACACCGCCCTGCTGCCGAGCGCGGTCGTCATGCCGGTCGACGGCACCGGCCCGACGGTGGTCGCGGTGCACGCGATCGCTCCGCGGCCGGCGTACATGGACGTCTGGCGCAACGATCTCCGCTGGATCGCGGATCAGTGCCCCGAGGGCGAGAACGTGATCATCGCGGGCGACTTCAACGCCACGCTCGACCACATGGCCTCGCTCGCCGCGGGCGGCGCCGACCTCGGCTACTGCCACGACGCGGCGGCGGAGACGGGCAACGGCGGCGTGGGGACATGGCCCACGGACGTGCCCGCGCTGCTGTCGGCGCCGATCGACCACGTGATGCACTCCGACGCGTGGCGCGCGACCGGATCCATCGTGCTCACCAACCTCGACGGCGCCGGTGGCGACCACCGGCCGCTCGTCGTGCAGCTCGAGCCGGTCGGCTAGCTAGGCGCGGCGCACGAGGCGGGCGATCAGGCGCCAGCCGATCAGGAACACCGCCAGGGTGATCGCCGCGACGATGATGAACGCCACGGCCGCCGTCCCGCCCGCGGCGACCCGCAGCACCATCCCGATGACGAGGGTCGCGAACCACACCATCCCGCCGGCCAGGATGCCCGTCGCAGGAGTGCGCGTCAGCAGGATCACGGCCCAGCCGATGAGCATCCCGACCGCGAACGGCCACGCGGTGACGAGGGACGCGGGATCGAACACCGGCTCGGCGTGCGTCGCCCGCCCGATCGCCAGGAACACCAGCACGAGCACGAGGTCGATCGCGAAGGCGAGGGCGGGATGCGGGGCACGGGCGGGAGCGCTGGTCACTCCCCCAGGGTAGGTCGGCTGCCTGTGCCGGGTGAGAGACTGGAAGGCATGAGCGACGCCACCGAGACCACCGAGACCGCGGCCGAGAAGCAGCCCCAGGGCGTGACGAACCGCCGCCAGCCGTACCCGCAGGGGTTCCTCGACACGATCTCGCAGGGCTGGGCCGAGCGCCCCGAGCAGCGTCCGGCGCTGCGCGAGCAGGCCCCGTTCGCCGCCGCCCGCCGCGCCGCGGTGTCGGCCGCGTTCCCGGGCCAGCGCCTCGTCGTCCCGGCGGGCCCGCTCAAGCAGCGCAGCAACGACACCGATTACCCGTTCCGCGTTCACTCCGCCTTCGCGCATCTGACCGGATGGGCCTCCGACTCCGAGCCCGAATCGCTGCTCGTGTTCGAGCCGACCGACGGCGGCCACGAGATCACGCTGTACTTCCGCGAGCGCGCCGACCGCACGACGGCCGAGTTCTACTCCGACGCCACGATCGGCGAGTTCTGGATCGGCCCGCGCCCCGCGCTTCCCGGCGTCGCCGGGGAGCTCGGCGTGGCGACCGCGCATGTCGACACGTTCGAATCGCGAGAGGGCGACCTCGTCGTCGACCAGGACGAGGAGCTGACCCGCTTCGTGTCCGAGCTGCGGCTGCGCAAGGACGAGTACGAGGTCGCGCAGATGCGCCTCGCGGTCAAGGTCACGGCCGACGGCTTCGACGACATCGTCCGCGAGCTGCCGCGCGTCATCGAGCACCCCCGCGGCGAGCGGATCGTCGAGGGAGTGTTCCACCAGCGCGCCCGCAGCGACGGCAACTGGGAGGGCTACGACACGATCGCCGCCTCGGGCCCGCACGCGTGCTACCTGCACTGGACCCGCAACGACGGGGCCGTGCTTCCCGGCGACCTCATCCTGGTCGACGCCGGCGCCGAGGTCGACAGCCTGTACACGGCCGACATCACGCGCACGCTCCCCGTGAGCGGCACCTTCACGCCGATCCAGCGCAAGATCTACGAGACCGTCCGCGAGGCGGCCGACGCCGCGTTCGCCGCGGCGAAGCCCGGGGTGAAGTTCCGCGAGGTGCACGAGGCCGCCATGCAGGTGCTCGCCCGCCGCACGGCGGAGTGGGGCCTGCTGCCGGTCACGGCCGAGGAGGCCCTCGACGCCGACAAGGGCGGCCACCACCGCCGGTACATGGTGCACGGCACGAGCCACCACCTCGGCATCGACGTCCACGACTGCGCGCAGGCGCGCCGCGAGATGTACTACGACGGCCTGCTGGAGCCCGGCATGGTGTTCACGATCGAGCCCGGCCTGTACTTCCAGATCGACGACGTAACGGTGCCCGAGGAGTATCGCGGCATCGGCGTGCGCATCGAGGACGACATCCTGATGACCGAGGACGGCCCCGTCAACCTGTCGGCGGACATCCCGCGCACGGCCGACGAGGTCGAGGCCTGGATCGCACGGCTGCGCGCCTGACCCGCCCGCGTCTCAGCGGACGAAGGCCGACAGGATGGGCGCGAGCTCGGCGCCGATCCTGTCGGCCGGACGCTTGCGCCCCTTCACCTCGAACGAGTGATTGCCGCCCTCGATCCACTCGACGCGCGCGTCGCGGCACGTCGCGACCACCTCGCGGAACTGATCGAGCGGCTGGATGAACGGGTCGAGGTCGCCCTCGACGAACAGCTGCGGCTGCGCGACCTGCGGCAGGTGCTCGGCACGCGGCTTCTCGGGCTTTCCCGGCGCGTGCAGCGGGTAGCCGAGGTAGATCAGCCCCGCGACGGGGAGGTCTCCCTCCGCGGCGGCCATCGAGGCCATCCGTCCGCCGTAGGACTTGCCCGCCGCCCAGACCGGCAGTCCCTCGCTCTCGGCGTGGGCGGCCACCGCCCGCCACGTCGCGATCGCGTCGGCCGGGCGCCCCGGCATCCGCCGGCCCGCCTCGACGTACGGGAAGTTGAACCGCATCACGGTGACGCCGCCATCGGCGAGCGTGGCCGCGAGGCCGGCGAGGAACGGATGCCGCATGCCGGCGCCGGCGCCGTGCGCGAGCACAAGCACCGCCCGGGCGTCGGCGGCCGGGTCTACCGCGAGCGTCACGTCTACCGGCCCGGACGCGAGCGGCACCTCGAGGGTCGACTCGGTCGCGCTCACGCGCGGTCGGGATCCTTCGGGGCGTCGCCGTCGTCGCGGCGCGAGCCCGACGCGTCGCCCTCGGGCGTCCAGGCCTGCGGCTCGGGCTCGGGCGCCGGAGCGACGTGCGGCTCGGGGGCGACGTGCGATTCCGGCGTCGGCCGCTGCGCGGGCGCGGCGGGATCGATCCGCACCCCGTAGCGCGGGGGCTCCTGCGACACGGGCGGGGCGACGACGGCGGCCTCGGGGGCGGGACGCGGCGCGGCGGTCGCGCCCATCACCTGGCGCGCCTTGGCGACGCTGCGCGGAAGCACCGTGACCTCGTAGTGATCGGCGGAGACCTGCATCACGCTCGCGAAGTCACGACGACGGCGCAAGATCGAGTACGCGATGAGGCGGAACAGCATGCCGAGGGCGATGCCGACGAGCAGGTAGCCCGCGAACATCGAGATCGGGACCCCGGGCGTCCAGATCGCGAGCATCGCCGCGAACAGCAGGCCGAGGAGCACGCCGTTGACCGCGCCCGACCAGGCGGCCTGCGCGTAGCCGAGCCGGCCCGTGACCTTCTCCACCGAGCGCAGCGCCGTGCCGACGATCGCGATGTCAGCGGCGGGGATGTCCGACGAGATCAGCTTCGACACCGCCTTCTGCGCCGCGTCGTAGGCCTTGAAGCTCGCCACCGTCTGCCCGACCTCGAACGGCTTGTTCAGCCCGCTCACCATGCTCACTTCGACTCACTCCGTTCGCTCAGTGCATCGCACCGCGACTCGTTCCGTTCGCTCAGTGCATCGCACCGCGCCATTCTCGCACGCGGCCTCCGCGCGATGCGGCGCGTTCGCTTGCGGCGCGATCACCGTATTCTTGCGCGGTGACGATCCCCGATCCCGATCCCTCCGCCGTCGCCGAGTTCTGGACGCGAGCACGAGGCGCCATCCTGGCTGCCGAGCCCGGTCTGCAGGTGCCGGTCCGCCCGCCGTCCGCATGGGGATTCGGCGCCACCCCCGCACATGCGGACGCACTCCTCGACCTGGTACTCGAAGGCACGAAGACCGGCACCTCGAGCGATGCGCGGGAGTACGAGGAGGGCGACGATCCCCTCCCCGTGCAGGGCCAGTTCGACATCGTGCTCGACGGGGCAGGGCATCCGCGTGCCGTGATCCTCAACACGCACGTGGAGACCGTGCCCTTCCACGCCGTCGACGACGACCACGCGCGAGCCGAGGGCGAGGGCGACAGATCGCTTGCCCACTGGCGAGACGTGCATCAGCGCTACTTCTCGACCTACGCCGCACACGACCACGGGTTCTCTCCCGACATGCCCGTCGTCACGGAGCGTTTCCGCGTCGTCTACCGCTGATCTGCCGGGCCCGGCGCGGGCTCGGCCGGGGCGCCCGCCGACTACGCTGGAGGCATGAGCACGCAGAGGGTTTTCGCGGCGCGGCTGGCCGGCTGCCCCGTCTTCGACCCCGCGGGCGACCGGCTCGGCAAGGTCCGGGACGTCGTCGTCGTGTATCGAAGTAAGGCCGCGCCCCGCGTGATCGGCCTCGTGTGCGAGATCCCCGGCCGTCGGCAGGTGTTCGTGAACATCGGCCGGGTCACCTCCATCTCCTCGGGACAGGTCATCACCACCGGCCTGATCAACGTGCGCCGGTTCCAGCCGCGCGCCGATGAGGTGCGCGTGCTCGCCGAGGTCGTCGGCCGCCGCGTGCACTTCGTGGACGGCAGCGGCTCGGCCGTGATCGAGGACGTCGGGATCGAGCCGAACCGCGTCGGCGAGTGGGCGATCGGGCAGCTGTTCCTGCGCAAGCCGAAGACCAGCGCATCTCCGTTCGCGAAGGGACCCACGACGTTCGCGACGTGGCACGAGGTGCGAGAGCACCACGCCCCCGGCGAGGCGCAGTCGGCCGAGGCCCTCGCGGCGAGCTATGCCGAGCTGCGTCCCGCCGACCTGGCGAACACGCTGCTCGACCTGCCCGAGGAGCGCATGCTCGAGGTCGCCGAGGAGCTCTCGGACGAGCGCCTCGCCGACGCCCTCGAGGAGATGCCCGAGGAGGAGCAGGCGCACATCCTGGAGAAGCTCGGCGACGAGCGCGCCGCCGACGTCCTCGACGCGATGGATCCGGATGACGCGGCCGACCTGCTCGCCGAGCTCGAGCCGGAGCGCTCCGAGGAGCTGCTGCAGCTCATGGAGCCGGAGGAGGCCGAGGACGTCCGCATGCTGCTGCGCTACGGCGCGGACACCGCGGGTGGTCTGATGACCCCCGAGCCGATCATCATGTCGGCCGACGCGACCATCGCGGAGGCGCTCGCGACGATCCGCCGTCACGAGCTGCACCCGGCCCTCGCGGCGAGCGTGTTCGTGACCCTGCCGCCGTACGAGACGCCCACGGGCCGCTTCCTCGGCGCGGTGCATTTCCAGCGCATGCTGCGCTACCCGCCGCACGAGCGGATCGGCGCGATCCTCGACGACACGATCGAGCCCGTGCTGGTGACGTCGAGCGCGGCCGAGGTCGCGCGCCACCTGGCGAGCTACGACCTCGTGTCGCTCCCCGTCGTCGACCAGGCGCGGCGTCTCGTGGGCGCGATCAGCGTCGACGACATGCTCGACTACCTGCTTCCCGACGACTGGCGCTCGCACGACACCGACGCGCCGCTGCCTCCCGCGCCCGGGACCGGCACGATCCCGACGGTGGGGCTCGGATGATGGCCGGGCGCGACATGTCGCGGCCGGACGTAGTGCGCGGGCGCACGCCGATGCTCGCTCCGTCGACCACACGCGACCGCGACCGCTTCGGCCGCGCGACCGAGTGGATCGCCCGTGCGATGGGCACGCCGGCGTTCCTGATCGGACTGACGCTGTTCGTGCTGCTCTGGATGGTGTGGAACTCGGTGACCCCCGAAGGGCTGCGGTTCGACTCCGCCGACCTCGGTTTCACCGCCCTGACGCTCGCCCTCTCGCTGCAGGCGTCGTACGCGGCTCCGCTCATCCTGCTCGCCCAGAACCGGCAGGATGACCGCGACCGCGTGCAGATCGAGCAGGATCGTCAGCGCGCCGAGCGCAACCTCGCCGACACCGAGTACCTCGCGCGCGAGATCGTCGCGCTGCGCCTGGCGCTGGACGACATCGAGAACCGCGTCGTGAACCGCGAGGTGCTGCGGGAGGAGCTGAAGGCGATGCTCGAGCAGCTCGACTCCCGCGACGCCCGGCGCCGCGACGACGCCGACGCCCCGGCGCCCGAGGGATCGTGACGGACGCGACGCTCGTCGAGCGGGTTCGTGAGGCGGTCGGCCGGGTCTCCGACCCCGAGCTGCGCCGACCGCTGTCCGAGCTCGACATGGTGCGCGGGATTGAGGCGGAGGGCGCGGATGTGCGCGTCGGCATCGCTCTGACGATCGTCGGATGCCCCGCCGCCGACCGCATCGAGTCGGACGTCCGGCGGGCGGCCGAGTCTGTCGAGGGTGTCGGCGCGGTGACGATCGACGTCGGCGTGATGACCCCGGCCGAGCGCAAGGCCCTCACGTCGCGCCTGCGGCCGGTGCGCGGGATGCCATTCGGCCCGGAGTCGCTCACCCGCGTCATCGCCGTCACCAGCGGCAAGGGCGGGGTCGGCAAGTCGACCGTCACGGCGAACCTCGCCGTGGCGCTCGCGCAGCGCGGCCTGGCGGTCGGCCTGATCGACGCAGACGTGCACGGGTTCTCCATCCCTCCCCTGCTCGGACTGGCGAAGGACGGCGAGATCGCGCAGCCCACACGCGTCGACCAGCTGATGCTGCCCCCCGTCGCGCACGGCGTGAAGGCGATCTCGATCGGCATGTTCCTCCAGGACGACGGCACCGGATCCGGCGCGCGCACCGGCGCCGTGGCGTGGCGCGGACCCATGCTCCACCGCACCGTCCAGCAGTTCCTGACCGACGTGTACTTCGGCGACCTCGACGTGCTGCTGCTCGACATGCCCCCGGGAACGGGAGACGTGGCGATCTCGGTCGGCCAGCTGCTCCCCCACGCCGACGTGCTGGTTGTGACCACGCCGCAGGCGGCGGCATCCGACGTCGCGGTGCGCAGCGGTCTCGTCGCGCGGCAGACCGGCCAGCGGGTCATCGGCGTCGTCGAGAACATGGCGGCGATGACGCTTCCCGACGGCACCGTGATGGACCTGTTCGGCTCGGGCGGCGGCGCCGAGGTGGCCGCAGCCCTGTCCGCGGACGGCGACCACGACGTGCCCGTGCTGGCGTCGATCCCGCTCAGCCCCGCCCTGCGCGCCTCCGGTGACGCCGGCGATCCGATCGTCGTCGCACATCCGGATGACCCCGCCGCCGCGGAGGTCACGCGCCTCGCGGAACGCATCGCCTCCCAGCCCCGCCGCCTCGCCGGCCGCCTGCTGCCTTTCGCCCCCGCGCGCTGATTCTTCGCTCACGCGCGCTGATTCTTCGCTTACGCCTCCCATCTCGACTCGCTTCGCTCGCTCGATAACCGTCCCCGGTTGCTGAGCGAGCGAAGCGAGTCGAAGCGACGCAGCGACCGCAGCGTCTGCAGCTGTGTC
>NZ_BAAANG010000003.1:0-164580 GCF_039529675.1 Microbacterium paludicola | reverse complement strand
AGCGACAGCGCGAGAACGGCGAGCGGCGCCGCGAAGCGGTGCCGGAGCCGGTCGAGAGGCGTGAGAAAGAACTACGTGGCTTCAGCGTCGAAGGGCGGGGGCGTCTCGGCCGTGAACGTGTGCCGGATCATCGGGCCCGAGGGGCGCGGCGGCGCGATGACCGTCGGATTCGGGGCGGGCGCCGGGGTCTCGTCCTCGAGCAGCGCCTCGCGGATGATGCGCCGCGGGTCGTACTGCCGGGGGTCGAGCTTGCGCCAGTCGACCTCGTCGAACTCGGGACCCATCTCCTCGCGCACGCGGGACTGGGCACCCTGCGCGAAGTCCCGTGCGCGCCTCACGAGTCGCGCGAGCATCTCGGCGTAACGAGGCAGTCGCTCGGGCCCGATGAGGAAGGCGGCGACCGCGGCGAT
The DNA here is from genome assembly GCF_039529675.1 of Microbacterium paludicola. Lineage (NCBI taxonomy): Bacteria > Bacillati > Actinomycetota > Actinomycetes > Micrococcales > Microbacteriaceae > Microbacterium > Microbacterium paludicola. Next base: position 164,170 of record NZ_BAAANG010000003.1, on the reverse strand, counting down.
CACCAGAACCTTCTCGAAGGTGAGCCCGAGATTCATGGCTTACAGCCTACCGGCCGTGCCTGCGCGGTCCGTCCGGCCGGGAACCGTACGCTGGAGGGGAATCCATGGAGGTGTCATGAGCGAGCACGACGCGATCGCGCGTTTCGCGCGGGAGACGGTGGTGGAGCCGGAGCACATCTCGCGGGCCCGCCAGCATGCTCTCGAACTCGGCGCGGCGCCCATCAGCGCCGGTGTCGGCGCGCAGTGCGCCCTGATCGCCGCCGCCACCGGAGCGCGCTCGATCATCGAGATCGGCACGGGTGCGGGCGTCTCGGGCCTCTGGCTGCTGCACGGCGCACCGAAGGCTGTGCTCACCACGATCGACCACGAGCCCGAGCACCTCGCCGTCGCGCGTCAGGCGTTCACGCAGTCGCGCATCCCGGCGGCGCGCGTGCGCCTGATCACGGGCAGGGCCGCCGACGTGCTCCCTCGCATGAACGAGGCGTCATATGACATCGTCCTCGTCGATGCCGACCCCGAGAACGTCATCGACTACGTCGAGCACGGCCTGCGACTGGCGCGCGCGGGCGGCACGGTCCTCGTGCCGCGGGTGCTCAACGGCAGGGTCGCGGATCCGGTCGCCCGCGATGCCGTGACGACGGCGTACCGCACGCTCCTGCAGGAGACGCAGGCATCTCCGGCGGTCATCCCCGCGATCTCGACGATCGGCGAGGGCCTGCTGCAGCTCACCACCGTCGCGGAGTAGTTCTCCCCGACACAGAGAAGAGGTCCGGATCCCGTGGGATCCGGACCTCTTTCGAGTTCGTATGGCTCAGGCGCCGACGACCTCGCCGAGGACGCCGTGCAGCTCCTTGGCCTCGTCGTCGTTCACCGAGACGACCAGACGGCCGCCGCCCTCGAGCGGCACGCGCACGATGATGAGGCGCCCCTCCTTCACGGCCTCCATCGGTCCGTCACCGGTTCTGGGCTTCATGGCTGCCATCGTGGCTTCCTTTCGTCGAGGTCTCCCTCAGTGAGTTTACCGGTCGCGCCGACGCTGGCCCACTTCCGAGACATTCCGCGACGCGATATTCCAGCAGATCAGTCGGCAATCGGCGGTGGGGATCACGGCACCTGCCAGTAGGTATTCCCACTGCCGTACATGGTGGCGATCCACCACCACTGCCCGGCCAGGCACAGGACGAGCGCGAGCCCCCTGCCGACCCGCGAGCGCGGCGCGGCTCCCCACAGCGGGGACAGCGGCACCAGCAGCCGGAACGTGCTCGACTGCGGGAAGAACACCGCCAGCAGGTAGAGGATGTAGCTCGCCGACCACAGCCGCACCTCCGGGCCGAGCCGGCGCACGGGTGCCGAGAACAAGGCGGCCGCCGCACCGAGGACGAGCACGACGAGCGCCACGATGCCGAGCCATTCGGGCAGCCCCCACAGCGAGAACCAGAACGGCGCCGCCCTGATCCATCCCTCGAAGGGGACGAACGCCTCGATGCCCGGGATCCAGCCCCGGCGCCAGGCGAGCTCCGTCTCGAGGTAGGCATCGGGGACGCCGGTCGCGAGCGCCGCGAAGAGCTGCCACGAGAAGCCGACGGCCACTGCCAGGGCGCCGAGCACCACGATGTGGATCACCTCGCGGGCGGGAAGCGGATCGTCTCGTCGACGGAACCAGCGGAAGATGCCGTAGAGGCCCAGCAGCAGGGCGAACGCCAGCACGCCGGGGCGCGTGTACCCCATCAGCGGGATCAGCAGGTACAGCCACCACCACCGGCGCGCGCTCAGGGCGAGCAGCGCGCACATCAGGAACGCGAGGAAGAGCGCCTCGGCGTAGCCGACCTGGAACAGCGCCGCCAGCGGCGCGTTGGCGAACAGGACGACGGCCCAGGTCGCGGCGCCCTCGCCGATCCGGCGACGCAGCAGCGCGTGAAGCGCGAGGCACGCGACGTATCCACCGAGGAGCGAGACGATCAGCGCGCCGACGCCCCACGTGCCGAAGCCGAGGATGTTCGCGAGGTGCGCGTAGACGGGCATAAACGCCCAGGCGTTCTCCGTCGCGGTGCCGGCCTCATCCCGCGGCAGCTCGCTCGGGTACCCAGAGAACGCGACGGTCCAGTACCACTGCGCATCCCAGCCGAGCACGTAGTCGGCGAGGTCGGGGTCGGCGCCGAAGCGGGAGTCGACCGGGGAGTTCGCGGTGACGGCGAGCATGATCGCCGTGGTGGCGAGCCGGGCGACGACGTAGACGACAAGGATGCGCAGGGCGACGGGCCAGGAGCGCCACACGGTGCTGGCGCCCTCCGCCTGCTGTGTCAGAGCGTCGTGAGCCACGCCCGGAGCCCTCGCTCGACCTCCTCGATCTGCGAGACGGCAACCCGCTCCTCGTCGTGATGGGCGAGAAGAGGGTCGCCGGGTCCGTAGTTCACCGCCGGCACGCCGAGCTTCGAGAACCGCGCGACATCCGTCCAGCCGTACTTGGGCTTCGGGGTGCCGCCGACGGCGCGCACGAAGTCCTGGGCCAGCGGGGCATCGAGGCCGGGCCTCGCGCCCCCGGAGAGGTCGGTGATCTCGACCTCGAAGCCGGAGAACAGCGCGCGCACATGCGCGACGGCGTCGTCCTCCGAGCGGCTCGGCGCGAAGCGGAAGTTGACCTCGACCTCGCACAGGTCGGGGATGACGTTGCCCGCCACGCCGCCCGTGATCGCCACCGCGTTGAGGCCCTCGCGGTACTCGAGGCCGTCGACCGCGATGGTGCGCGGGCGGTACTCGGCGAGCCGGGCCAGGATCGGCGCCGCCGCGTGGATCGCGTTCTCGCCGATCCATGCGCGGGCGCTGTGGGAGCGCACCCCATGGGTGCGCACCATCGCGCGGAGCGTGCCGTTGCAGCCGCCCTCGACGACGCCCGCCGTGGGCTCCCCGAGGATGGCGAAGTCGCCCGCGAACAGGTCGGGGCGGGTCGCCGCGAGGCGCGTGAGCCCGCTCAGCTCGGCCGCGACCTCCTCGTGGTCGTACCAGATCCAGGTGATGTCGACCGCGGGGTTCGTGAGCTCGGCCGCGAGCTTCAGCTGCACCGCAACGCCGGCCTTCATGTCGACCGTGCCGCGACCCCAGATGAACGCCTCGCCGTCGATCTCGATGTCGCGCGTCGGCACGTTGGCGTTGATGGGCACCGTGTCGATGTGGCCGGCGATCACCACGCGCTGCGCACGACCGAGGTTCGTGCGGGCGACGAGGGTGTCGCCGTCCCGGTGCAGCTCGAGGTGGGCGAGCGGCGCGATCGCCGCCTCGACCGCGTCCGCCAGCGTCCGCTCGTCGTCCGACACGCTCGGGATGTCGCAGATCGCGCGCGTGATGTCCGGCGAGGAGGCGGTCAGATCGAGGGGCATGCCTCAACCCTATTTCGTTCGCGCCGCCTCGCCCGAGCCGGGGCGATCCCGAGCGATCGTGACGTCACCCGAGCGCGCGAGCGGCGGGCCCTCCCTAGAATCGAGACATGGATGCTGAGCGCTGGGTGTCAGGAGTCGGACTCGCCACGGTCGCCGCGGAGGGAACCGTGCTCGACACCTGGTTCCCGTCGCCGCGCGCGGGCCGCGGCGGCGACCTGAGCGATGACGTCGAGCGCCTCGACCGGCTCGCGGCGCCCGACGACCGCCGCAACGTGACGGTCGAGGTGGTGACCCTCGAGATCGACCTCGACGTCGCCCCCGCGTCAACGCCGGACGCGTACCTTCGGCTCCACGCGCTGTCGCACCGCCTGGTGCGGCCCAACGAGCTGAACCTCGACGGGATCTTCGCGCACCTGCCGACCGTCGCCTGGACCAACGCGGGCCCGATGCACCCCGACGACGCGGTGCGCCTGCGCCCCTACCTTCAGCGCGACGGCGTGCAGGTCGTCTCGCTCGACAAGTTCCCGCGCCTCACCGACTACGTCGCCCCCGAGGGAGTGCGCATCGCCGACGCGTCGCGCGTCCGGCTCGGCGCCTACCTCTCCCCCGGCACGGTCGTCATGCACGAGGGCTTCGTCAACTTCAACGCCGGCACGCTCGGCTCGTCGATGATCGAGGGACGCATCTCGCAGGGCGTCGTCATCGGCGACGGCTCCGACATCGGCGGCGGATCGTCGATCATGGGAACCCTCTCGGGCGGCGGCAAGCACCGCGTGTCGTTCGGCGAGCGCTCGCTGCTCGGCGCCAACGCGGGCGTCGGCATCTCGATCGGCGACGACTGCGTCGTCGAGGCGGGCCTCTACATCACGGCCGGCACGAAGATCCTCCTCGTCGACGAGCCCCCGCTGGAGGACGGGTCCATCCGCGTCGCCAAGGGCGCGCAGCTGTCGGGATCGAGCGGCCTGCTCTACATCCGCAACTCGCTCACCGGCGCCATCGAGGCCCGCCGCCGCTCCGGCGTCGGCGTGACGCTGAACCCGGCGCTGCATTGACTTGTTTGGCCGCGCGCTGATCGATCGCTCGGCCGGCCGCTTCGCGGCGGCACTCGCGCTCGATGTGACGTCGCTTCGCTCCGTCCGGGCGCGCTGGTTGGCCGCATCCGCGGCACGCTCCCTTCGGTCGCACGTGGGGCGCTCCAGTAGGTGCTTGCTGCCCCTGTTGCTGGTTGAGCGAGCGAAGCGAGTCGAAACCGCCCGGACCCAGCCAGGGCCGAAGCCGCGGGCCAGCTCTATCGTTTCGACTCCCTCGCTGGCGCTCGGTCGCTCAACGACCGGAGGGGGTCGATGCGGGTGCTCCCCCATTGCTGGTTGAGCGAGCGAAGCGAGTCGAAACCGCCCGGACCCAGCCAGGGCCGAAGCCGCGGGCCGGCTCTACCGTTTCGACCCTCGCTGGCGCTCGGTCGCTCAACGACCGGAGGGGGTCGATGCGGGTGCTCCCCCATTGCTGGTTGAGCGAGCGGAGCGAGTCGAAACCGCCCGGCCCCAGCCAGGGCCGAAGCCGCGGGTGGGCTCTACCGTTTCGACTCCCTCGCTGGCGCTCGGTCGCTCAACGACCGGAAGGGGCGCAGAAGAACGGCCGCAGCCCCGAGGGGTTGCGGCCGTTCTCATCACCGTTTCAGGCGCCGGGGTAGGAGCGCTCCGGCGAGCCCGTGTAGAGCTGCTGCGGGCGACCGATCTTGGTCTTCGGGTCCTGGTGAAGCTCACGCCAGTGCGCGAGCCAGCCGGGGAGACGGCCGATCGCGAAGAGCACGGTGAACATCCGCGTCGGGAAGCCCATCGCCTTGTAGATGACGCCCGTGTAGAAGTCGACGTTCGGGTAGAGGCGACGCTCCTTGAAGTAGTCGTCCTCCAGTGCGATCGCCTCGAGCTCCTTGGCGAGGTCGAGCAGCGGGTCGTGAACGCCGAGCTGCTCGAGCACCTCGTCGGCCGACTGCTTCACGATCGTGGCGCGCGGGTCGTAGTTCTTGTAGACGCGGTGCCCGAAGCCCATGAGCTTCACGCCGTCTTCCTTGTTCTTGACCTTCTCGACGAAGCGCTTGACGCCGCCGCCCGACTCCTGGATCTGCGCGAGCATCGTCAGCACGGCCTCGTTGGCGCCGCCGTGCAGCGGGCCGGAGAGGGCGTGGATGCCGGCCGAGATCGACGCGAACTGGTCGGCGCCGGTCGAGCCGACGAGACGCACGGTCGAGGTCGAGGCGTTCTGCTCGTGGTCCTCGTGAAGGATGAGCAGGCGCTCGAGCGCGCGGGACATGACCGGGTCGACCTGGTAGTCCTCGCTGCGGACGCCGAAGTTCAGCTTCAGGAAGTTGTCGACGAAGCTCAGCGAGTTGTCCGGGTAGAGGAACGCCTGACCGACGCTCTTCTTGTGGGCATACGCGGCGATGACCGGCAGCTTCGCGAGCAGGCGGATCATGTTGAGCTCGACGTGCTCGGGGTTGTTCGGGTCGGACTCGTTCTCGTAGTAGGTCGAGAGAGCCGAGACGCCCGAGGAGAGCACCGCCATCGGGTGCGCGGTGTGCGGCAGCGCCGTGAAGAACCGGTCCTTCAGGTCCTCGTGGAGCAGCGTGTGGTGGCGGATCTTGTCGTCGAACTCCGCCAGCTGGTCGGCGGTCGGAAGCTCGCCGTAGATCAGCAGCCAGGCGACCTCGAGGTAGCTCGAGTGCGTGGCGAGGTGGTCGATCGGGTAGCCGCGGTAGCGGAGGATGCCCTTGTCGCCGTCGATGTAGGTGATGTCCGACTGCGTCGCCGCGGTGTTCACGAACCCGTAGTCGAGGGTGGTGAAGCCGGTCTGACGGGTCAGGGTGGAGACGTCGATGCTCGACGCCCCGTTCGTCGCCGGCAGCACCGGGAACTCGGCGGTCTTGTCACCGATGGTCAGGGTGGCCTTGTCGGGCAGCTGTCCCGCGTCGCTCACGGCGCCTCCTTGCGATATGCAGTCGCGAATCGTGTCGCTGTCAAGGGAGTCTCGGCTCGCCGCCGTCGTTCACGACAGCGCGCCTGGTCGGCCCCCGGTCTGCGGGATGGCCTCGTACAGCCTATCCGCCGCGAACCACACCTGTGACACCCGCCGAACTCCGGGCGTATCCGTTGACAGATCCGACGAAATCCGGCGCTCGGTGGCCGAGAAACGGTCAGCCGGCGGCTCGAAGACGCGCGGCGGCCGCGGCGATCCGCTCGTCGCTCGCCGTGAGCGACAGGCGCACATGCTGCGGGAAGAACGGCCCGTAGAAGACCCCGGGGCCTGCCAGGATGCCGAGGTCGGCGAGGCGTCCCATCGACTCCCAGGCGTCGCGTCCCTCGGTCGCCCAGAGGTACAGGCCCGCCTCACTGCGGTCGATCGTGAAGCCCACGGCCTCCAGCGCCGGCCGCAGGATGTCGCGCCGCGCGCGGTAGCGCTCCTTCTGCTCCGCGACGTGCGCGTCATCGCCGAGCGCCACGGCCATCGCGTGCTGCACGGGGCCGGGAGGCATGAGCCCGAGGTGCTTGCGGGCCGTGAGCAGGTCGCCGACGATGCGCGCGCATCCGGCGACGAACGCCGCGCGGTAGCCCGCGAGGTTGGACTGCTTGCTCAGGGAGTACACGCTCAGCACGTTCGCGCGGCTGTCGCCGATGACACGCGGATCCAGGATGCTCGGCACCGGCTCGGCGTCCCAGGGCGCGTCCCAGCCGAGTTCGGCGTAGCACTCGTCGCCGGCGATCACCGCGCCGAGCTCGCGTGCCCGCGCCACGGCGCGACGCAGCTCGTCGACGCTCCAGACGCGGCCGTCGGGGTTGCCGGGCGAGTTGATCCAGATGAGCTTTGTGCCCTCGGGCCACTCGTCGGGCTCATCCGACGCGAGAGGCGTCGCGCCGGCGACCCTGGCGCCCACCTCGTAGGTCGGGTACGCCGCGCGGGGGTGCACGACGATGTCGCCCTCGCCGAGGCCGAGCAGCGTCGGCAGCAGCGCCACCAGCTCCTTCGAGCCGATGGTCGGCAGCACGTTGCGCGGCTCGAGGCCCGGGACGCCCCGGCGTCGGTCGAACCAGGCGGCGATCGCCTCGCGCAGTTGCGGCGTGCCGACGGTCTGCGGGTAGGCGTGTGCGTCGGTCGCCTCGGCGAGGGCGCGGCGCACGACGTCGGGGGTGGGATCGACCGGCGAGCCGATCGACAGGTCGCAGATCCCGTCGGCGTGCGCGCGGGCGCGCTCGGCGTAGGGGGCGACGGCGTCCCAGGGGTAGTCGGCGAGGTCCTTGACGCTCACGACGCCGCGCTCAGTGGGCGTCGGCCTGCGGGGGCAGGGCGGCGATGATCGGGTGGTCCTTAGGGATCACACCGACCTTCGCGGCACCGCCCGGGGAGCCGATCTCGTCGAAGAACTCGACGTTCGCCTTGTAGTAGTCCTGCCACTCGTCGGGGAGGTCGTCCTCGTAGTAGATCGCCTCGACCGGGCACACCGGCTCGCACGCGCCGCAGTCGACGCACTCGTCCGGGTGGATGTAGAGGCTTCGCTCACCCTCGTAGATGCAGTCGACCGGACACTCGTCGATGCACGCGCGATCCTTGACATCCACACACGGCAACGCGATCACATAAGTCACGGATCGATTCTACGCGCCCGCGGGGACCCGGCCTCGGCACCACCGGTCGCCTCACCCGTCGGCGCCATCCGGAGACGCGACATGTCGGGCCACGCGCCGACGAGCAGCACCACGCCGGTCAGCGCGTACGTCCACACGATCCCGATCGGGAAGGCGCCCTCGGCGGGCTCCGGGACCACGACGGATCCGCCCGGTCCCCTTCCCGAGTAGACGAGCAGCATCGCGAGCATTCCGAGCCCGGCGATCCACGTGATCCAGCGGTCCTCCAGCAGCAGGCGAAGGCCGATCAGCAGCGCAGCGCAGCCGAGCAGCGCCAGGATGAGCCCGACCGGGATCACGCCCAGGACGTACGCGTGCGCGATCGTCCCCGCCACCCCGAAGATCCCGCCCGTGACGAGGGCGAGGACGGCGAGGGCGAGGCGATTCAGCCGGGGACGGCGCATCGTTCCAGGCTACGCGGCCCAGCCGACAAGACGCAGGAGGGCCGCGACCAGCGCCGCGGCGACGACCACGACGAGGAACGGGGCGCGCAGCCAGAGCAGGATGCCCGCGACGAGGACGGCGGGCACGCGCGCGTCGACGACGACGGCCATCCCCGAGCCGAGGGTCTGCACGGCCACGAGCGAGGCGAGCAGCGCGACGGTCAGGAGGTCGGTGATGCGCGCCGGCCGCTCGCGCTCGAGCCAGTCGGTCGGCACGAGGTATCCCGCGAGCTTCAGGACGACGCAGGCGATCGCGGCGATCAGGATGGCGGTCCACATCGTCATCGCCTCTCCTCCCCCGCCGGGCCGCCGCTCACGCCTCGGGCGCCGAGCCAGTTGAACCAGCCGACGACGAGCGCGACCAGCGCGGCGATCATCACGGGCAGGCCGGGCATGAGCCAGGGCGTCAGCGACGCCGCGACGATCGCGGCGGCGACCCCGACGGCGACCGCCTGCCGCGACCGAAGGCGGGGCCACAGCAGGGCCAGGAACGCGGCGGCCGCGGCGGCGTCGAGCCCGTAGGCGCGGACGTCGCCGAGCACGTCGCCGAGGAGCGCACCAGCGAGCGTGGTCACGTTCCAGCCGAGGTAGATGCCGATGCCGGTCACCCAGAACCCGATGCGGCGGGCGCGGGGCTCGGTGTGCGCGAGTGCGACGGCGGTGGACTCGTCGATCGTGAACTGCGCCGCGGCGATCCGGTGCCACCATGACAGGCCGACGATCGGATTCATCCGCACGGCGTACGCGACGTTGCGGAGGCCCAGCAGCACGGCCGAGCCGATCGCGGCGGGCGCGGCGGCAAGGCCGCCGGAGGCGATCACGCCCACGAACGCGAACTGCGATCCGCCGGTGAACATCAGCAGGCTCAGCACGCACGTCTGCCAGACGTCGAGCCCGGCGAGGACCGACAGCGCGCCGAAAGAGACGCCGTAGGCGCCGGTCGCGACGGCGACGGCGATGCCTTGGCGCCAGGCACCCCGCTCCTCGGGGGTGGCGACCCGCCGAGCAGGTCGCGTTCGCTGAACTGAACGCACATCCATCATTCTGAACACCACCTCCATGTCCGTCAAACCGAACGGGCGTTTGGCATGATGAACGGCATGGAGGATCTCCGACCGCGAATCGCCCGCACGCTGCGCCGCGAGCGCGAGGCCGCCGGGCTGTCCGTCTCCGAGCTCGCCCGTCGCGCCGGCATCTCGAAGGCGACGGTGTCGCAGCTCGAGAACGGCGCGGGGAACCCCAGCGTCGAGACGCTCTGGGCGCTCGGCGTCGCGCTCGGCGTGCCGTTCGCGGTGCTCGTCGACCAGCAGGCGAGCGCGCCGACGCTGATCCGCGCGTCGGACCACTCGGGTGTCCCCTCGGCGGCCGCGCCCTACAGTGCGACGCTGCTCTCGGCCTCGCCTCCCGGCGCGCGACGCGACGTGTACCTGATCCACGCCGATCCCGGCGAGCCGCGGCGCTCCGACCCGCACCATCAGGGAACGACCGAGCACGTCATCCTGGTCTCCGGCCGCGCGGCCATCGGTCCCGCGGACGCCCCCATAGAGCTCGGCCCCGGCGATTACCTCGCGTATGCCGGCGACGTCCCCCACGTCTTCGACGCCCTCGCGCCGGGCACGAGCGCCGTGCTCATCTCCGAGCTGCGCTAGCGCTCGAAGCGGGCCGCGCCCGGGTTCGCGGCGGCGAGCAGGATGCGCTCGCGCATCTCGGCGCGAACGTCGGCGAGGTCGTCCAGCCTCCGCCACAGCGCCTCGGAGTTCTCGCCGTCCGCGGGGTGAGGCTCGCCCGAGACGTACCGGCAGCGGAACACGATGTCCAGGTACTGCGCCTGGTCGCCGTTGTCGTACTCCATCGGCGGCAGGGTGTGCACCCACACCAGCGACTCCGCCTCGGCGACGATGCCGGCCTCCTCGAGCACCTCGCGCTCGGCGGCGACCGCCGGCTCCTCGCCCGGGTCGATGATCCCCGTCACCGGCGTGAGATGCCCGTTGTCCGCGCGGCGGACGAGCAGCACCTCGTCACCGCGCAGCACCACCGCGGTCACCCCGCTCAGCCACAGCGGATCCGTCCCGATCTTCTCGCGCAGGGACAGGACGAAGTCGGGAGTCGGCATATCCCGATCCTACGGACGCCGGAAACGCCGGAGACGCCGAACGGCCGGACGGAGAACCGTCCGGCCGTTCGCGATGCGGGTCAGGCGTTGGCGTCCTGGCGCTTCAGGCGCGAGGCCGCGCGGCCGCGCTCGGTCGCGTCGAGGACGACCTTGCGGATGCGCACTGCCTCCGGCGTGACCTCGACGCACTCGTCCTCGCGGGCGAACTCGAGCGACTCCTCCAGCGAGAGCAGGCGCGGCGGCGTCATCGACTCGAAGGAGTCGGCCGTCGCGGAGCGCATGTTGGTGAGCTTCTTCTCCTTGGTGATGTTCACGTCCATGTCGTCGGCGCGCGAGTTCTCGCCCACGACCATTCCCTCATAGACCTCTTCGGTCGGGCGGACGAAGAACGACATGCGCTCCTGCAGGCCGATGATCGCGAAGGGCGTCACGACACCGGCGCGGTCGGCGACGATCGAGCCGTTCTGGCGCGCGACGATCTGACCCGCCCAGTCGTCGTAGCCGTGCGAGATGGCGTTGGCGATGCCGGTGCCGCGGGTGATCGAGAGGAACTCGGTGCGGAAGCCGATGAGACCGCGCGACGGAACGATGAACTCCATGCGGATCCAGCCGGTGCCGTGGTTGACCATGTTGTCCATGCGGCCCTTGCGGTTCGCCATGAGCTGGGTCACGGCGCCGAGGTGCTCCTCGGGGACGTCGATCGTCAGGTGCTCGAAGGGCTCCTGGACCTTGCCGTTCTCGCCCTTGCGGGTGACCACCTGGGGCTTGCCGACGGTGAGCTCGAAGCCCTCGCGGCGCATGTTCTCGACCAGGATGGCGAGCTGCAGCTCGCCGCGGCCCTGCACCTCCCAGGCGTCGGGGCGGCCGATGTCCTTCACGCGGATGGACACGTTTCCGATGAGCTCGCGGTCGAGGCGCTCCTTGACCATGCGGGCGGTGAGCTTGTGGCCCTTGACCTTGCCGACGAGCGGCGAGGTGTTCGTGCCGATCGTCATCGAGATCGACGGCTCGTCGACCTCGATGCGCGGCAGCGGGCGCACGTCGTTGGGGTCGGCGATGGTCTCGCCGATCATGATGTCCTCGAATCCCGCGATCACGGCGATGTCGCCGGGGCCGGCCTTCTCGGCCGGGTAGCGGTCGAGCGCCTTGGTCATCAGCAGCTCGGTGATGCGGGCGTTCTGCACGGTGCCGTCGGCGCGCACCCAGGCGACGGTCTGGCCCTTCTTCAGCTCGCCGTTGAAGACGCGCAGCAGCGCGAGGCGGCCGAGGAACGACGACGAGTCGAGGTTCGTGACCCAGGCCTGCAGGGGCGCCTCGTCGTCGTACGACGGGGCCGGCACGTGCTGGAGGATCGCCTCGAACAGCGGCTCGAGGTCGTCGTTGTCGGGAAGCGAGCCGTCCGCCGGGCGGTTGCGGGAGGCAGCGCCCGCACGACCCGAGGCGTAGACGACCGGCACGTCGAGCAGCGCGTCGACGTCGAGGTCGGGCACGTCGTCCTGCAGGTCGCTCGCGAGGCCGAGCAGCAGGTCGTGGGCCTCCTCCTCGACGGCGGCGATGCGCGCGTCGGGGCGGTCGGTCTTGTTCACGAGCAGGATCACGGGAAGCTTCGCCTCGAGCGCCTTGCGCAGCACGAAACGGGTCTGCGGCAGCGGGCCCTCCGACGCGTCGACGAGCAGCACGACGCCGTCGACCATCGACAGGCCGCGCTCGACCTCGCCGCCGAAGTCGGCGTGGCCCGGGGTGTCGATCACGTTGATGGTGATCGGGGTGTCGGTGTGCGTGCCCTTGTACGTGATCGCCGTGTTCTTGGCGAGGATCGTGATGCCCTTCTCACGCTCGAGGTCGTTCGAGTCCATCGCCCGGTCCTCGACGTGCGCGTGGTCTCCGAACGATCCGGTCTGGCGCAGCATGGCGTCGACAAGGGTCGTCTTGCCGTGGTCGACGTGCGCGACGATCGCGACGTTGCGGAGGTCGGAACGGAGGGCGCGCGCCATGGATGATCCTTAGCTGGAGAGGAAGTGTGTGGCTCAGAAATGAGGATGGCCCGGAACCGAGCACCTCAATAGTACCGCGCGACGGCATCCGGGCCCTGAACGGACGCCGGTGAGAGGACGAGCGAGGCTGCGATCAGCCGGCGATGAGCATCGCGGCGACGCACGCCACGACGATCGCGGCCCCGACGGCGATCGTCCGCAGGTCCCAGGTCACCGTGGGACGCGCGCCGGGCTGACGGCCCGCCGATGCGTGGAGGCCGCGGATCACGTCGAGCGTGACGGCGGTGTCGTCGGTGCGCTTCGCGCCCACTCCGCGCCAGCGGCGGGAGAACGACCACGCCTCCACGATCCCCTTGCGCCCGCCGACCCCGGTCGCGGCCGCGTCGGCGGTGAGGTGAAGCTCGAGCTGCCAGCGCATCACCACGTCGTCGACCGTCGACCAGGGAAGGTCGATCGTGCGCAGGATGTTGTGCACCCGGATCCGCTCCTCGTCCACCGCGATGTGCGGCGCGTAGAGGAACGCGTAGACGGCCCACACCGGGATGAGCAGCCACGGCGCGATCAGCAGCGCCTGCAGCCAGCTCCCCCGCACGACCACGTCGCCGAGCAGGAACAGCACGACCGCCGCCACGGCCACGAGCCAGACGAGGCCCGTGGCCGAGCGGAGGATGCGGGTGCCGGTCACGCTCAGCGACCGGCGAGGTCGACCGAGGCGCCGGGGATCGCGTCGAGCAGGCGCTGCGTGTACGCCTCCTTGGGCGATGCGAAGATCTCGTCGACCGTTCCCTGCTCGACGACGCGCCCCTGCTCCATGACGCAGACGAGGTCGGCCGCGACGCGCACGACAGCGAGGTCGTGCGTGATGAACAGGTACGTCAGCCCCAGTTCGGCCTGCAGCTCCGCGAGGAGCTTCAGGATCTGGTCCTGCACGAGCACGTCGAGCGCCGAGACGGCCTCGTCGAGCACAACGATCGAGGGCTTGAGCGCGAGGGCGCGCGCGATGGCGATGCGCTGACGCTGGCCGCCCGAGAGCTCGTTCGGGTAGCGCCACGCGAGCTCACGCGGGAGCGACACCTGCTCGAGCAGCTCGAAGACGCGCGCCTGGCGCGACTTCTCGTCGCCGACGCCGTGCACCTTGAGGGGCTCGGCGATCAGGTGGCCGATGCTGCGGAGCGGATCGAGGGAGCCGTACGGGTCCTGGAACACCGGCTGCATGCGGCTGCGGAGCGCGAAGACGTCCTTCGCCCCCATCGAGGTGGTGTCCTTGCCGTCGAACAGGATCTCGCCGCTCGTGACCGACTCGAGCTGGAGCACCATCTTCGCGACCGTCGACTTGCCCGATCCCGACTCGCCGACGAGGGCGAGGGTCTTGCCGCGCGGGATCTGGAACGAGACGCCGTCGACCGCGCGGAAGGGCTCGCTGCGGAAGCCGCCCTTGCGGATCCGGTAGTCCTTCACGAGGTCGCGCACCTCGACGACGGGGTGCGCGTCGCTGACCTCCTCGAGCGTCTCCACGCCGCGCTCCTGGACGTCGGCCTGGATGCGTTGCGAGGCGAGGCTCGGCGCGGCCGCCACGAGGCGCTGCGTGTAGGGGTGCTGCGGGTTCTCGAGGATGATCCGGCTCGGGCCGGCCTCGACGATCTCGCCCTGGTTCATCACGATGATCCGGTCGGCGCGGTCTGCCGCGAGTCCGAGGTCGTGCGTGATGAACAGCACCGCGGTGCCCTTCTCGCGCGTGAGCGAGGCGAGGTGGTCGAGGATCACACGCTGGACGGTGACGTCCAGGGCGCTGGTCGGCTCGTCCGCGATCAGCAGCTTCGGGTCGGCAGCGAGGCCGATGCCGATGAGCGCGCGCTGACGCATGCCGCCCGAGAACTGGTGCGGGAACTGGTGCAGGCGCCGCTCGGCGTCGGCGAGGCCCGCCTGCTTCAGCACCTCGACCGCGCGGGCGCGGACCTCCTTGCGGCCGGTGGCCAGCCCGTTCGCCCGGACCGCCTCCTCCACCTGGAAGCCGATCGACCACACCGGGTTGAGGTTCGACATCGGGTCCTGCGGCACGTAGCCGATCTCGCGGCCGCGGATCGACTCCATCTCGCGACGGCTCGCCGTGGTCAGCTCGACGCCGTCGAGCATGATGCTGCCGCCGGTCACCTTTCCGGTGCCGGGAAGCAGGTCGATGACCGCGGCGGCCGTCGTCGACTTGCCGGAGCCCGACTCGCCGACGATCGCGACCGTCTCGCCCGGGTGGATCTCCAGGTCGACGCCGTGCAGGACCTCGCGGGCCTTCTTTCCGGTGCCGAACGAGACCTTCAGGTCCCGGATCTTCAGAAGCGGCTCGGACACGGTGCCTCCCGACACGGGGTTCTCCTTGGTGGCCGCGCGCACGCCGGCACGCGTCATCGGGACATCGGATGCGCTCATCGCTGGGCCCTCGCCTTCGGGTCGAGGGCGTCGCGCATCAGCTCACCGAGGGTGACGAACGCGAGCACCGTGACGGTCAGCGCGAGCGACGGCCAGAACAGCGCCATCGGAGAGGTGCGGATCGAGCTCTGCGCGTTCGCGATGTCGGCACCCCACGAGACGCCGCCGAGGCCGACGCCCAGGAACGACAGGGTCGCCTCCGCCACGATCGCCTGGCCCAGGCCGACGGTCGCCACGACGATGATCGGCGCGAGGGCGTTCGGCATGACGTGGACGAGCAGCGTCTTGAAACGCGTCAGGCCGAGCGAGATGGACGCCATCACGAAGTCCGACTGCTTCACGCGCAGCACCTCGGCGCGCATCAAGCGCGCGGTGGACGCCCACGAGAAGCCGCCGATCGCGAACGCGAGGACGAGCTCGCTGCGGTGCTCCTTCAGCACCGTCATGACGACGATCGCCGCGACGATGTAGGGGATCGTGAAGAAGATGTCGCCGACGCGCGACAGCAGCGAGTCGAGGAAGCCGCCGTAGAAGCCGGCGAGGGCGCCCATGATCACGCCGATGACGGTGCCGATGATGGTCGCCATCACACCGACCGCGATCGACACGCTGGCGCCGTGCACGAGGCGCGACCACACGTCGCAGCCCTGGAAGGTGTAGCCGAGCGGGTGCCCGGCGCTCGGGCCGCCGTTGCTGTTGCTCAGGTCGCAGGCCTGCGGTCCCGAGGGCGGGAACGCGGTGAACATGCTCGGCAGGGTCGCCACGATGATGACCAGGACGCACACGACGACCGAGAGCCAGAACAGCGGGCGGTGGCGCAGGTCGCGCCACGCATCGAGCCAGAGGTTGCTCTTCTTGTCGCTGAGCCGGACGGCGTCGACGACGACGTCCGCCTTGACGGGGGCGACGTAGTGGGTGCTGTTACTTGACATAGCGGATCCTCGGGTCGAGCAGGCCGTAGAGAAGATCGACGAGCAGGTTGACGAGCACGTACACGACCACGAACACGGTGACGAACGACACCACGGTCGGGGTCTCGTGCTTCGTGACGGCCATAAAGAGCTGGTTGCCGACGCCGGGGACGTTGAAGATTCCCTCGGTCACGGTCGCGCCGACCATCAGGATGCCGAAGTTCGTCGCGGTGTCGGTGACCATCGGGATGAGCGAGTTGCGCAGCACGTGCACGGGGATGACCCGGCGGCGGGGCAGGCCCTTGGAGTACGCGGTGCGCACCCAGTCCTGACCGAGCGACTCGATCATCGACGAGCGCGTGAGGCGCATGCTCGCCGCGTAGACGCTGAAGCCCAGCACGAGGGCCGGCAACCAGAGGTCGCCCCACCCGTTCTGCGCGCCCACCGTCGGGCGGAACCAGTCGAGCCGGACGGCGAGGAAGTACTGCGCCAGGAAGGCGAGCACGAAGATCGGCACGGCGATGAAGATCAGCGCGATGACGAGCTGGAAGTGGTCGTACCACGTGCCCTTGAGGAGCGCCGACGTCGCGCCGATCACGATCGAGAGCACGAAGGCGATCAGGATGGCCAGCGTCGCGAGGCGCAGCGTCACCGGGAACGTGCGACCGAGGATCTCGATCACGCTCTGACCGGAGAAGGTCGTGCCGAAGTCGAGGCGCAGGATGCCCATCAGGTAATGGAAGTACTGCACGATCAGCGGCTGGTCGAGCATGTACCGCGCGCGGATCTGCTCGAGCACCGCGGGCGGCGGCTGCTTGTCGCCGAACAGGGCGGCGACCGGGTCGCCGGGCATGCCGAAGACCATGAAGTAGATCAGCGCGGTGGCGCCGATGAAAACGGGGATCAGCTGCAGGATCCGTCTGAGGATGTAGGTGGCCATCCTCCCCCTCCTTCCGGGGAAAGCTCAGCGCGTCGTTCGGGTTGGTCGACGCACGGAAAAGGGGCCCGGCATCCGGGCGCCCTCAGCGGCCAATCCTCTGCCCGCGATCCTGGGAACGCGGTGTGAAAGGCCGACCGCACATGGGGCGAGGCGGTGACGCGAACGCCACCGCCTCGCGGGTGGGATTGCTCCCGGCCTGTCTTACTCGGCCTTGGTGATCTCGTGGAAGAGCGGCACCGAGTTCCAGCCGAACTCGACGTTCTCGACGCCCTCAGCCCAGCCGCCGTTGACGTTCGAGTACCACAGCGGGATGGCGGGCAGGTCGGTGAACAGCACCGTCTGCGCCTCCTGGAACTTGGCGTTGGCGACCTCGGGGTCCGTGGCGCTGATGCCTTCGGAGATCAGCGAGTCGAACTCCTCGCTCGAGTACTTGCCGTCGTTCGAGCCGGCGCCCGTGGCGTACAGCGGGCCGAGGAAGTTGTACAGACCCGGGTAGTCGGCCTGCCAACCGGCGCGGAAGGCGCCGACCTGCTCGTTGTCACGAGCGTCGAGGTACGAGGCGAAGTCCGGGAACGGCTCGCCCGCGGCCTCGATGCCCAGCGTGTTCGAGATCGACTGCGCGACCGCGTCGACCCAGGTCTGGTGACCGCCGTCGGCGTTGTACGCGATGGTGAACTCGCCCTCGTAGGGCTTGATGGCGTCGGCCTGGGCCCACAGCTCCTTGGCGAGTTCCGGGTCGTACTCGAGGACCTCGCTGCCGGGGACCTCGTCGCTCCAGCCGTCGATGACGGGCGAGGTGTAGTCGGTCGCGGGCGTGCGGGTGCCCTTGAAGACGACCTCGGTGATCTGCGCGCGGTCGATCGAGTGCGAGATCGCCGCACGACGCAGACGACCCTCCTCGTCGGTGGCGAAGCCGGGCAGCCACTCGGGGATGGTCATCGACTGGAAGATCGCGGCCGGCTGGTTGACCGAGCGGTCACCCAGGTCGGACTCGTAGGTCTCCAGGCTCGCGTCCGGGATGCCGTCGATCACGTCGACGTTGCCCGAGAGCAGGTCGGCGTACGCCGCGTCCTGCGTGGCGTAGAAGACGATGTCGAGGCCGCCGTTCTGCGGCTCGCGCGGACCGTCGTAGTCGGGGTTGACCGCCAGGTCGATGCGGACGTCGTGCTGCCACGCGCCCTCGCCGTCGAGCATGTAGGGGCCGTTGCCGATCGGGTTCTGACCGAACGCCTCCATGTCCTCGAACGCGACGTCCGGGAGCGGGAAGAAGGCCGAGTAGCCGAGACGCTGTGCGAAGTCGGAGGCCGGCTTGTTCAGCGTGATCGTGAAGGTGTAGTCGTCGACCTGCTTGAGGCCGGACATGTCGCCCTCGGCGCCGTACACGTCACCCTCGGCGACGAAGCCCTCGATGTCCTCGAAGAAGTAGCCCGCGTTGTGCGCGCTCTCCGCCTGGGCGGCGAAGTTCCACGCCTTGATGAAGTTGTCGGCCGTGACCTCTTCACCGTTGGTGAACTTCAGGCCCTCGCGGATCTTGACGGTCAGCTGCGTCGGGGAATCGGGAGTGATCTCCTCGGCGACGTCGTTGACGACCGAGCCGTCGGCCTCGTACGTGATCAGGCCGGCGAAGATCGAGTCGAGGATCTTACCACCGCCGACCTCGTTGGTCATGGCGGGCAGCAGCGGGTTCTGCGGCTCGTTGCCGTTGGTCGTGATGACGGCGGTCGACGAGCCCTCGGCCGGGCTCTCGGAGCCGGCGGGCTCGCCGTTGCCGCCAGTCGCGCAGCCGGCGAGAAGCAGGCTGCTCGCACCGAGCAGCGTGATGCCCGCCAGGGCCATCTTGTTGCGCTTCAAAGGTTCCTCCTGGGGAAGGTGTGGGTAGTGCTCGGCGCCGAAGCGACGCGTGAGCGATAGCGAAGACTCTAAGCGGCTTGACGGACTGACCCAAATGTTGCGCACAACCGTTACATAGCCTTTACCGCGGCGTGCCTTCACTGGGCAATCTGACCGGTCTCGAGCACGAGCGTACGGAATATCCCGATCCGCCCCTGTGGCAGGCTTGCCGGGTGAGTGCCGTCGAACCGTTCCCGCCCGCCTCTCCGCCTCACACACGCGCCCGGCTGCGGGTCGAACTCGTGCTCGTCCTGGCGATCACCGTCGGCCAGTCGGCGCTGTACGCGGTGCTCTCGCTCGTGCGCCGCCTGCTCGACCCGCTGCCCCTGTCGGAGCAGACGGCGAAGCTCAACACGCCGTTCGACGCGGCCGCCGCGTGGGACATCCTGTATCGGCTCCTCGACGTGCTGTTCGACCTCGCGCTCGTCGGGCTCGTCCTCTACCTGCTGTGGGAGCCCGGGCGCAGCGCGCTGCGCCGCCTCGGCCTCGACTTCTCGCGCTTCGGCGGCGACGCGCTGCGGGGGCTCGCGCTCGTCGCGGCGATCGGCGTCCCGGGGCTCGCGCTCTACGCGGCCGGGCGGGCGCTCGGCGTGACGGTCGCCGTCGAGGCGTCTCCCGCGGGCCTCGACTGGTGGACCGTGCCGCTCCTCGTGCTGTCGGCCCTGCGTGCCGGCCTCATCGAGGAGGTCATCGTGATCGGCTACCTCGGCGACCGCCTTTCGCGCCTCGGCTGGGGAAGCTGGCGGATCATCGTCGCCGCGGCGCTGCTGCGTGGCGCGTACCACGCGTACCAGGGGTTCGGAGCGATCGTCGGCAACATCGCGATGGGCCTCGTCTTCGGCTGGTGCTATCGGCGCTGGGGCCGGCTCATGCCGCTTGTCGTCGCGCACACGGTGATCGACATGATCGCGTTCGTCGGGTATCCGCTCGCGGCGGCGGCGTTCCCCGATCTGTTCTGATCCGTCGTCCACAGGCCGCGAGAGTGGTCATTTGAGCCCTTCCTCCCGCGTGGCGCGTGCGTTTCCCGCCGCCGTGCGCGAATCTGACCTCATGTTCCTGCTTGCTCGTCGCTCCGGACACGCGTTCGGACTCCTGGTGGCCGAGGAAGCCCGCCAGAACGGCTGGCTCCCGAGGCTCGAGCGCGCCGTCGGCAAGGGTGCCGCGGTCGCCGTGCGCCCCGGCGTGTATCTCTCGGCGCGGCGGTGGCGCACGCTCTCGCGCACCGACCGCACGCTCGCGCGGATCTACGCCGTCTCGCTGACCCAGCCCGACCTCGTGTTCGCCGCGCACTCGGCCGCCGCCCTGTACCGTCTGCCGCTCCCGGAGGACGACCTCGAGGACGTCCACGTGCTCGAGGCGCCGGAGGGCGTGCCCGGGCTCGTCGCGCATCCGGATTCCGCGGCGAGCGAGGTCGTCACGGTGTTCGGGCTGCCGGCCACGTCGCCGGTGCAGACGGTGCTCGACATGGCTGTGCTGCTCGAATACGACGATGCGCTGGCGCTGCTGCGCGCGGCGATCCACCTCCCGTCGGCGCTTCACGACGAGCCGGCCCTGTGCACGAAGGCCGAGCTGCTCGAGGCCGCCGAGGCGGAGGCCGCGCGCACGGGCGACGGTGCCCTCGTCGAGCTCGCCCGGGCGATCGGGCCCGAGCGCCTCTCTGCCGCCGCCTGACGCGGATCCGCTCGCTCAGCGCCCTGCGAGGCGGTGGAGCAGGCCTGCGCGCACGGCGGGCCACTCGGTGTTCAGGATGGAGAACACCACGGTGTCGCGGACGATGCCGTCGGGCATGATCGTGTGGCTGCGCAGCACGCCGTCCTGCTTCGCCCCGAGCCGCGCGATCGCGGCGCGCGACTGGTGGTTGTGCCAGTGGGTGCGCAGCTCGACGCCGAGGCAGTCGAGCGCCTCGAACGCCCGCTCGAGCAGCAGCAGCTTCGCGGCGGGGTTGATCCCCGTCCCCTGCGCGGCCCGCCCGAGCCAGGTCGATCCGATCTCGAGGCGCCGGTGCGCCGGCTCGAGCTGCAGGTAGGTCGTCATGCCGACGGCGCGCCCCGTGCGGGCGTCGACCACGGCCCAGGGCGCCACCCGGCCCGCTTCGTGCTCCCCGAGCCGACGGTCGATCTCGGCTTCCATCGTCTCGGGCGACGGGATGCGCGTGTACCAGGTGCCGCCGAGGTCGCCGACGGCCTCCGCGAGGTCGTCGCGGTGGTCCTGCGACAGCGGCTCCAGCCGCACGATGTGGTTCTCGAGGACGGGGGTCGCGCTGTAGGTCACTGGCTCAATCTATCGGCGGGGTTCTGGCCGTTTCGACTCGCTTCGCTCGCTCAACGACCGGAGGGGAACAGGTCCACTCCGGTCGAACGCTGCTCGACCCCGGCCGACGACCGGTACACCCCATGTGGGAGCGAAGCGACCGTGGAGCGGAGCGACTGCCGACCACCTCGTGAACCGGACGTCCGTCGTCGGATGGAGCGCAGCGACAGCCCGTGAACGAGAGCGCCCGCGCGGAGCGTGGGCGCGAGCGTTCGCGCACGTTCAATGCACTACCCGCGAAGCGGCAGTAAGAACTACGCGAACGCCTCGATCGGCGGGCAGGCGCAGACGAGGTTGCGGTCGCCGTAGGCCTGGTCGACGCGGCGCACCGGCGGCCAGTACTTTCCGGCGACTGAGCCGGTCGGGTAGACGGCGAGCTCGCGCGGGTACGGGTGCGCCCAGTCGGTGGCGATCGCGGCCGCCGCGGTGTGCGGGGCGTTGACGAGCGGGTTGTCGTCCGCGGGCCACTCCCCCGCCGCCACGCGCTCGGCCTCGTCGTGGATCGCGATCATCGCGTCGACGAACCGGTCGAGCTCGGCGAGATCCTCCGACTCGGTCGGCTCCACCATGAGCGTTCCCGCCACGGGGAACGACATCGTCGGCGCGTGGAAGCCGTAGTCGATCAGGCGCTTCGCGACGTCGTCGACCGTGATGCCCGTCCGCTCGCGCAGCGGACGCAGATCCAGGATGCACTCGTGTGCGACGAGACCGTCCTCTCCCGCGTACAGCACCGGGTAGTGGTCCTTCAGCCGCGCGGCCACGTAGTTGGCGGCAAGCACGGCGGCGCTCGTCGCCTCGGTCAGCCCCTCGCGCCCCATCATCCGGATGTACGACCAGGTGATGGGCAGGATGCCGGCCGACCCGTAGGGCGCAGCCGAGACCGGGCCGATGCCGGTCGTGTGGCGCTCATCCTGCGCGAACGCGTGCGAGGGCAGGAAGGGCGCGAGGTGCGCCTTCGCCGCGACGGGGCCGACGCCGGGGCCGCCGCCGCCGTGCGGGATCGCGAACGTCTTGTGCAGGTTGAGGTGCGAGACGTCGCCGCCGAGGTCGCCGAAGCGCGCGTGCCCGACGAGGGCGTTGAGGTTCGCCCCGTCGATGTACACCTGCCCGCCCGCCTTGTGGACGGCCGCGGTGATGTCCCTCACGTCGTGCTCGTAGACGCCGTGCGTCGACGGGTACGTGATCATGAGCGCCGCGAGGGTGTCTGCGTGCGCCGCGATCTTCGTGCGCAGGTCGGCGAGGTCCACGTCGCCGCCCTCGCCGGTCGCGACGACGACGACCTTCATCCCCGCGAGCACCGCGGAGGCGGCGTTCGTGCCGTGCGCGGATGACGGGATGAGGCACACGTCGCGCTGGACGTCGCCGCGCGAGCGGTGGTATCCGCGGATCGCAAGGAGCCCGGCGAGTTCGCCCTGCGATCCGGCGTTCGGCTGCAGGGAGACGGCGTCGTACCCGGTGACGTCGGCGAGCCACTGCTCGAGCTGGCCGATCATCTCCAGGTAGCCGGGAACGTCCTCGCGCGGGGCGAACGGGTGGATGCGGCCGAACTCCGGCCACGTGATCGAGGCCATCGCGGTGGCGGCGTTGAGCTTCATCGTGCACGAGCCCAGCGGGATCATCCCGCGGTCGAGCGCGTAGTCCTTGTCGGCGAGCGACTTCAGGTAGCGCATCATCGCGGTCTCGCTGCGGTGAGTGTGGAACACGGGGTGCGTGAGGTACTCGTCGTCGCGGGCGAGGCCCTCCGGCAGCCCGCGGACGTCCAGCGCGGCGTCGAACTGCTCGGGGGCGGTGCCGCCGAATGCCGCGATGACGAGCTTCAGGTCGTCCGTCGTCGTCGCCTCGCCGATCGAGACGCCGACGGTGTCGGCATCCGCGCGGTGGAGCAGCACGCCGAGCTCGTGAGCCTTCGCCACCACGGCGTCGGCGCGACCCGCGACGCGCACCGAGAGGGTGTCGAAGAAGGCGTCGTGCCGGATCTCCGCGTCCGTCTCGGCGAGCGCGTCGCGCAGCAGTGCCGTCTTGGTGGCGATCTCGGTGGCGATCGTCCGCAGCCCCTCGGGCCCGTGGTAGACCGCGTACATCGAGGCCATGACGGCAAGCAGCACCTGAGCGGTGCAGATGTTCGACGTCGCCTTCTCGCGGCGGATGTGCTGCTCGCGGGTCTGCAGAGCGAGGCGGTAGGCGGGCTTGCCCTCGGCGTCGACCGAGACGCCCACGAGGCGTCCGGGCAGCTGGCGCTCGAGGCCCGTGCGCACGGCCATGTAGCCGGCGTGCGGGCCGCCGAAGCCGAGCGGCACGCCGAAGCGCTGCGTCGATCCGACGACGACATCCGCGCCGAGCGATCCGGGCGACGCGATGAGCGTCAGCGCCATGAGGTCGGCCGCGACGACGACCTGGCCGCCGGCGACGTGGACGGCGTCGATGACACCGGACGGATCCCAGATGCGCCCGGATGCCCCGGGGTACTGGATGAGCGCGCCGAAGATCCCCTCGGGCAGTGCCGCGCCCCCGGCGAGGTCGAGTTCGACGAGCTCGATCCCGAGCGCCTCGGCCCGCACGGCGAGCACTGCCTTCGTCTGCGGCAGCGTGTCGGCGTCGACGACGAACACGTCGCCGCCCCCGCGCACGGCGCGGCGCGCGACGAGCATCCCCTCGACCGCCGCGGTCGCCTCGTCGAGCATGGAGGCGTTCGCGACGGGCAGGCCCGTGAGGTCGCCCACCATCGTCTGGAAGTTCAGGAGGGCCTCGAGGCGGCCCTGCGAGATCTCGGGCTGGTAGGGCGTGTACGCCGTGTACCAGGACGGGTTCTCCAGCACGTTCCGCTGGATCACCGAGGGTGTCAGCGTGTCGCTGTAGCCGAGTCCGATCATCGGCGACAGCACGCGGTTCTTCGCCGCGAGCACGCGCAGCTCGGCGAGGGCCTCGGCCTCGGAGACGCCCTCCTGCGGCAGCAGACCCGCACCCTTCGGCGATCCGGTGCGGATGACGGCGGGCACCGCGACATCCATGAACCGTTCCACGGCACGGCGCCCGGCGGCGGGCACGCCGATGGCCGCGGCCATCGTGTCGTGATCGGCGGCGGAGGTGCCGATGTGCCGGGCGGCGTAGTCGAGGCTCACGCGTCGCCGCCCGTCAGGCCGACGTACGCGTCGCGGTCGAGCAGGCCCGCGGGCTCGCCCGTGATGCGGATGCGGATCAGCCAGGCGGCGAACGCGTCGGAGTTCACGACGGCGGGATCCGCATCCACGTCGCCGTTGACCTCGATCACCTCGCCGTCGACGGGCGCGTAGAGCTCGGAGACCGACTTGGTCGACTCGATCTCGCCGAACACCTGGCCGGCGGTGATGGCGGTGCCGACGGCGGGGAGGTCGACGTACACGACGTCGCCCAGCTGGTCGGCCGCGTAGTCGGTGACGCCCACGGTGGCGACGTCGCCGTCCAGCGCGATCCACTCGTGCTCGGGGGTGTACTTGAGGGCGGTGAGATCGGTCATGAGTTCCTCCGGTAGAAGGGCAGGGCGGTGACGGACGCCGGGATGCGCGTGCCGCGGATGTCGATTGTCAGGTCGGGGGCGTCCTTCGCGGACGGATCCACGAAGGCCATGGCGATGGGGTGCCCGAGGGTCGGGCTGAGCGCGCCGCTCGTGATCTCGCCGACGAGCTCGTCGCCCCGGTAGACGCCGTAGCCGGCGCGTCCGGCACGGCGTCCCTCGGCGGCGAGGCCGATGAGCACCCGGGCGTCGGGGCGCGGCGTGTGCTCGCCGATGAAGCCGGTCTTCCCCGCGGGGATCACGCGGCCGAGGCCTGCCTGGGCGGGAACGATGTCGCGCGAGAGCTCGTGGCCGTACAGCGGCATCCCCGCCTCGAGGCGCAGCGTGTCGCGCGCGGCCAGCCCCGCGGGCACGAGGCCCTCGGGCTCGCCCGCGGCGAGCACGGCGCGCCACAGTGACACGGCCGCCGAGACGGGGACGAGCAGCTCGAAGCCGTCCTCGCCGGTATATCCCGTGCGGGCGATCAGCAGCGGCTCCCCCGCGAACACGGCCGAACCCCAGGCGTAGTTGCGGATCTCGCCGAGTTCGGGAGTCAGCTCGGCGATGCCCTCCGTCGCGGCGAGGATGCGCTCGGCCGCCGGGCCCTGCACGGCGATCAGCGCGTAGTCGTCGCTCTCGTCCGCCACCGTGGCGTCGAATCCGGCGACGCGGTCGGTCAGCGCGCGGGCGACCGTCTCGCGGTTCCCCGCGTTCGCGATGACGAGGAACTCATCATCCTGCAGCCGGTAGATGATCAGGTCGTCGAGGATGCCGCCGTCCTCGGCGAGGATCATCGTGTACTTGGCCTTGCCGACGGGAACGGCCGAGATCGCACCGGCCAGGGCATGGTCGAGGAAGGCGCCGGCGCCGGATCCCTCGACGAGGATCTCGCCCATGTGCGAGATGTCGAACAGGCCGGCGGCCGTGCGCACGGCGTGGTGCTCGGCGAGGTCGGAGGTGTACCGCACCGGCATCAGCCAGCCGCCGAAATCGGTGAACGAGGCGCCGAGCTCCTCGTGCTCACCGCGCAGCGGGGTATCGCGCGGATCCTGCGGCTGCGGATCCGGTGCCTGAGGGCTGTCGAAGGCGTCCATGAGTTCTCCTGTGCCCCGGATCTCGGATGAGACCCGGGAGAACTCCCCCTCTGTCATGGACCTGAGAGTTTCGGCGACCGCCTCGAGGACGTTCGTCTTTCACCGTCGGCGGGAGCGTGGGCTCCGCTTTTCAGAGTGGCCCGAGCCGCACGGTACGTGCACCTGAGAGATTGGCGGGGAGGCTTGCTCCTTCGGTGTCGCGGTCGCGTCCGGATGCTTCGATCCTGACGCCCGACGACTCTCCCGCGCGGTTCATGGGGCCGTATTCGGTTGTGCCGCGCCAGAGGATGCGCGCAGTGCTGGGGTCAGCATATCGCGCGGTGTCGCGCCGCACCGGCTTCCGGCGCGCCGCGACTATCGGCGGGCCGGCGCGCGCTGGGCGAAGAACGCCAGCTCGTGGCGGCACGACTCCTCGAACGCCGCGCGCATCCGCTGCAGCTTGTGCTCCGGCGCCCGGCGCGCCGCGTCCTGCACCCACGCGATCGCCCGAAGGGTGGCCTCGGCGAACGCGGGCGCGCCGTACATCCCCAACCAGTCGGCGTAGGGGTGGTCCGGATGGTGCGCCGCCGCGAGCCGCTCGCCGACGTCCTGGTAGAGCCAGTAGCAGGGAAGCACGGCCGCGATCAGCACGGCGTGGTCGCCGGAGTCGGCGGCCGCTCGCAGGTGCGCGAGGTAGGCCTCGGTCTCCTCCGAGGACTCGGCCGGGGCATCCGCGTCGTGGGAGGTGTGGAGGGTCAGCTCCGACTCGAGGCAGGCGCGGGCCGCGTCGCGCCAGAACGTCCGCTCGTCCTCGGTCGGCGCGGTCTCGCCCGCACGGCTCAGCACCTCGGCGTACTCCCTCAGGTAGATCGCGTCCTGCGTCAGGTAGTGGGTGAACGCGTCGCGCGGCAGAGTGCCGTCGGCGAGCTGCCGCACGAACCACACGTCGTCGATGCGGCCGCGCAGGTCGGCGCACTCCCGCCACCAGGTGTCGAGCTCGGCCGCGGCGCGCGGCAGCGGATCGGCCCGCCACAGCGCGTGCGCGTGGTGCAGGGGCCCGTGCCCACCCGGGCGGCCGACGTCGAGGTCGCCCGCCGCCGCGATCGCCCCGCGCAGCCAGCCGCGGGCTGCCGCCACCGCGGCGACCCAGTCGCGCTCCCGCGCGTACAGCGTCGCGACGGCGGACGAGAACGAGCAGCCGGTGCCATGGGTGCTCGTCGTGGCGATCCGCCGCCCCGCGAACTCGGCGAGCGTCCCCTCCGGTCCGACGAGCGCGTCCGGGGTCTCGTCGCCCGGCAGGTGCCCGCCCTTCACGAGGACGCGCAGTCCGTTGCGCCGCGCGAGGCGCGCCGCCTGCGCGAGCGCGTCGGGCCAGGTCGCCGCCGCCGGCTCGCCCACCAGCACGGCGAGCTCCGGCAGGTTCGGGGTGACGACGTCGGCGCGGTCGAGCAGTCCCCTGAGCGCGGCTTCGGCGGACGCATCGATCAGGCGGTCGCCGGACGTGGCGACCATCACGGGATCCAGCACCACCGCCGGCCTCGCCGGCAGCCCGTCGATCCATACGGCGACGGCCTCGATGACCTCGGCCGAGGCCAGCATCCCGATCTTGACGGCGTCGATGCGCACGTCGGCCGCGAGGGTGTCGAGCTGCGCGCGCAGGAACGTCCCCGGCGGCACGTGCACGGCAGTGACGCCCTGCGTGCTCTGCGCGGTGAGCGCCGTGATGGCGGCCATCCCGTAGCCCCCGCACGCGACGATCGACTTCAGGTCGGCCTGGATGCCGGCCCCGCCCGACGGATCGGACCCCGCGATGGTGAGGATGTTCGGGATCATGCGGCGACCTCCGCCCACTCGGCGCGCAGCGCGGCGGCCGCGGCGCGCGGGTGGGGCGCCGCGCAGATCGCGCGCACCACGGCGAGCCCGGCGGCCCCCGCACGCCGCGCGGCGACCGCGTCGCCGGGACCGACGCCCCCGATGGCGACACAGGGAAGCCCGGCCGCCAGCGCCGCGAAGGCGGCGAACCCGTCCCAGCCGAGCGGCTCCGGGTGGTCCTTCTTGGTGGGCGTCGCGCGGACCGCGCCGACGCCGAGGTAGTCGACGGTTCCGGCGGGCAGCCGCCGCAGCGCCTCGAGCTCGGCCGGCAGGCTCGCGCTCAGGCCGATGACCGCGTCCTCGCCGAGCATGTCCCGCGCGCGATCCACCGGCAGGTCGCTCTGGCCGAGGTGGACGCCGTCGACCACGAAGCCCGCGTCCCGCGCGGCGAGCGCCACGTCGAGGCGGTCGTTGACGAGCAGCGTCGCGCGTCCGGCGATCCGCTCGGCGCACCGCTCCACCACGCGCAGCAGCTCGGCCGCGCCGAGCTCCTTTCCGCGCACCTGCACCACCCCGACGCCCGCCGAGACGGCGGCGTCGACGACGTCGGCGACGGGCCGGCCGGTGATGCTGGCGACGTCGGCGACGAGGTAGGTGGACAGGTCGAGGGCGGCCCTCATCGGGCCGCGGCGGCGGCGCCGCCGATCGGCTCGATGCGCAGCTCGCGCGCGCTGAGCGCCGCCGGCTCGACCGCGGCGAGCGCGTCGAGGAACGCGACGGCGAAGCCGCCGGGTCCTCCCCACTCGGCCGCGGCGGTCTCGGAGGCTGCCGCGTGAAGCGCGTGCGCGGCGACCGCGCCGTGGAGGGCGGGCAGCCCCTCGGCGAGGGCAGCCGCGACGCACGCCGCGACCGAGGCGCCCAGCGAGCAGCCGCCACCGGTCACGCGCGTCAGCAGCGCGCTGCCGCCGGGCACGCGGACGGTCCGCTCACCGTCGGTGATCAGATCCACCGGGCCGGAGACCGCCACCACCGCGCCGGTCTCGCCGGCGAGCCGCACGGCGACATCCCGGGTGTGCTCGACGTCATCCGCCGCGTCGACGCCGCGCCCGCCGGCTCCCTCTCCCGCGAGCGCGAGGATCTCGGAGGCGTTCCCGCGGATCACCGCGGGCCGGTGCGCCAGCAGCTCGCGCGCGAACCTGGTGCGGAGCGTGAGAGCCCCGACGCCGACGGGGTCGAGCACCCACGGTGTCCCGGCGTCGCGGGCGGCCTCGACGGCCTCGCTCATCGCCTGGCGCTGCTCGCTCGTCGGCGTGCCGAGGTTGACGAGCAGGGCCGACGCGAAGCGCGCGCATTCGCCCGCCTCGCCCGGCACGTCCGCCATGACCGGCGAGGCTCCGGCGGCGAGCAGCACGTTGGCCGTGAAGTTCACCACCACCGAGTTCGTGATGCACTGCACGAGCGGAACGGCCTCGCGCAGCCGGGCGAGGATCTCCCCCGCGTCGATGTGGGCCTCGTGATCGAGTCCCTGGTCCTCCAGTAAACGCGCGCGATTCATCGGCGACATCCCTCCGCTCGTGCTAACGAGATCAGGTGAATACGGGTGTGATCTCAGTCCCGGTATCGGGACACCCCGTGTCACTGCCGCCGAGCCTAGCGTCTCGGAGGGGGATGCAGCCCGCGGCGGGGCGGCTCAGTCGAGCCGGTGCAGGGCGCTCTGCGCGAGGCGCCCGAGCAGCTCGGTGAGCTTCTCGACGTCCGCCTCGTCCCACTCGCCGAACACCGCACGGTACTGGGCGCGCGACGCCCTGCGCATCGCCTGGTGCCGCGCGATCGCTTCGGGAGTGGGAGTCACCTCGAACACGCGCGCGTCGGCATCCGAGCGGCGGACGCTGACCAGGCCCCACTCCTTCAGATCGCGCAGCTGCCGCGAGACGACCGACTTGTCCATCTGCGTCTCGGCGACGATGTCCGACACCGTCACGGCGGGCCCGTCGGGGCGCTGCGCACCGGTCAGCACGACCCGCAGCACGCCCCACCCGGCGGGCCGGAGGTCGGGGTGGATGGCCGCCGCGATGGCGACCATCCGCGCCTTGACAATCGGCCCGATCGTCGCGAACGCGGCCTCGAGGCCGTCGATCGCGGAGGACTCGGTCATCTCACTCACCGTACCGGGATCCGCGCCGGCGGCCATCCGTCTCGGGAAGGGTGATCTGCCCCGTCTCGACGAGCTCGCGGAAGCCGGCACCGCCCTTCTCGGCGGGCTCCAGCGCCGACAGCTCGGCGCCGAGCTCCTCCTCGATCTGCTGCGCCGCGGTCTTGCGCGACAGCGGCTTGTTCGGCAGGAAGATCGCGCAGATCAGGGAGACGATCGCGAGCGGCACGACGAGCAGGAACAGGAAGGCGATCGAGTCGCCGTAGCTGCTCTCGACGACCATCCGGACGGGCTCGCAGAGCTGATCGATCGCCGGCACCGCGCCGCTACCGAGCCGCTCGACGCTGTCGGCGCAGTCGGGGTTCTCGACGAGCACGGTGGGCAGGTTGAGCGCCGGGTCGAGCTTCGCCATGAGCTCGCTCAGCCCGGCCTTGATCTTGTCTCCCACCTGGGTGCCGAGCACGGATCCGAGGACGGAGACCCCCACGGTGCCGCCGAGGCTGCGGAAGAACGTCACCGCGCCGCTTCCCGCTCCCAGCTGCGTCGCCGGCAGCGAGTTCTGCGTGACGAGCACGAGGTTCTGCATAAGCACGCCCGAGCCGAGACCGAGCAGCAGCATGTTCAGCCAGACGAACCAGATCGACGTGTCGTAGTGGATCGTCGACATCAGCGCGAGACCGGCGGTGAGCGCGACGGCGCCGCCGATCACGTACGGCTTCCACATGCCGGTGCGGGAGATCAGCTGGCCGACGACGATGGAACCGACCATCGATCCGATCACCATCGGGATCGTCGCGAGGCCCGAGTCGGTCGGCGTCAGACCGCGCGCGAACTGCAGGTACTGGCTCAGGAACACCGTCGTGCCGAACATCGTCACGCCGACCGCGATCGATGCGACCGAGGCGAGCGCGAAGGTCCGCTGGGCGAACAGGCGCACCGGGATGATGGGCTCCTCGACGAGGAACTCGTTGACGACCGCGCCGATCGTGAGTAGCGCGCCGAGGGCGACGAGCACGATGCTCTGGGTCGAGTCCCATGCGAACCCGCCCGCCTCGGGGGTCTTGCCGCCCAGGCTGATCCAGACGAGCAGGATGCTGATGCCGGAGACGATCAGGCCCGCGCCGAGGTAGTCGATCTTCATCTTGCGGCGGATGTTCGACACGTGAAGGGTCGACTGGATCATGACGAACGCGATGACCGCGATCGGCACGCACACGAAGAAGCACCACTCCCAGCCCCAGCTGTCGGCGATCACGCCGCCGAGGAGGGGGCCGCCGATCTGGCCGACGGCCATGACGGCGCCCATGATGCCCATGTACTTGCCGCGCTCGCGCGGGCTGATGATGTCGGCGATCACGACCTGGCCGAGGGCCATCAGGCCGCCGGTGCCGATCGCCTGGACGAAGCGCCAGCCGATGAGCCACTGCGCGGCGCCCTCGTGCGAGGGGCCGCCGATCTGGCTCGCGAAGCCCGCCGCGACGGTCGCGAGTGTGAAGACCACCAGCGCGAGCTGCAGCAGCATCTTGCGGTTGAAGATGTCGGCGAGCTTTCCCCAGATCGGCGTCGTCACGGTCATCGACAGGAACGCGGCGACGAGCACCCAGGTGTACTCGGTGTTCGTGCCGCCGAGGTCGGACATGATCCGCGGCATGGGCGTCGCGACGACCGTCGAGGACACGAGCACGACGAACATCGCCGCCATCAGGCCGGAGATCGCCTGGAGCACCTGCGCCGGGCGCATCGCGGGGGTCGAGGTCGTTTCTGGGCGCCCGGTATCAGTTGACATGCGTCAACTACATCGCAGATGGTTGACATCAGTCAAGTTGTTTCGGATGCGGGTGCCCGGGCAGCCGGCGCCGACCGAAGTAGTCTCGGGGACGTGAGCGAGACGATGGGACCTGCGGGGGACGAGATCCGCGTCGCGGTGTCGACCGTGATCTTCTCGCTGCGACAGGATCCGGATTCGGATCGGCTGATGATCCCGCTCGTGAGGCGCACCCGCGAGCCGTACGAGGGGATGTGGGCCCTGCCCGGCGGGTGGCTCGACGTCGCGGAGGGAGTGCACGAGGCCGCCGCGCGCACGCTCGCGGAGACCACCGCACTGACCCCGAGCTACCTCGAGCAGCTGTACACGTTCGGCGAGGTCGACCGCTCCCCCACGCGCGTCGTGTCGGTCGTGTACTGGGCGCTGCTGCGCTCCGACCTCGTGGACGCGCAGCGATCCGTCGCCGGCGCCCCCGAGAACGTCGAGTGGTTCGACGTCGACGCGCTTCCGACGCTCGCGTTCGATCACAACCACATCGCCGAGTACGCGCTGTGGCGCCTGCGCAACAAGGTGGGCTACAGCCGCATCGCCGCCGGCCTGCTGCCCGACGAGTTCACCCTCAGCGAGCTGCGGGAGGTGTACGAGTCGGTGCTCGGCCGACGCCTCGATCCCTCCAACTTCCGCCGGCTGCTCGAGGGGTCGGAGGCACTCGTCCCGACCGAGTCGTTCCGCACGGGCAAGCACCGCCCCGCCCGGCTCTACCGCTACAACGCCGAGGCGGACGAGGCCCTCTAGCCCCGGCTCACGCCCGCGATCGCGAGTCCCGGCGCGAAGCGTCGGGCGAACGATCGCGCACGCAGCGACTGCCGCCGGCGCCCGGCCCCTGTGCGAACGAAGTGAGCGTGGAGCGCAGCGACTGCCAGCCATCTCGACAACGCGACGCCCGGCGTGGGATGGAGCGCAGCGACAGCCCGCGATCGCGAGTCCCGGCGCGAAGCGTCGGGCGAACGATCGCGCACGCACGCTGCACTACCCCGCGAAGCGGACGGAAATCAACTGGAAGTTCTGGTCAGAGTGACTTAATGTAGGTCCGACAGTAAGTGTCGAACCGACCAGAAGGCGACGGTGCGCTCGTGACCGCTTCTCCCGTGCAGCTGCTCCCCCGTCCCGTCGACCCGTCGGTCGACCACGGGATCCAGGCGATCGTGGCGGGCGCGGCGTCCGGCAGCACCTGCTCCACCGACCTCGCGGCGTCGCCCTGGACGTTCGACGCGACCCCCGGCTACGGCCCCGGCGCCTCGATGGGCGACGTGCTGCCGACCGGATCCCCCGTGCAGGGCGCCCTTCCCGCGGCGTATCGCGAGGCGCCCGAGGAGGAGCTTCACGAGCGGATCCGCGCCGCGAAGGCGGCGCTCGGCGACCGCGTCGTCATCCTCGGGCACTTCTACCAGCGCGACGAGGTCGTCCGGCACGCAGATTACGTGGGCGACTCCTTCCGGCTCGCCAAGGCCGCGCAGGCACACCCCGCCGCCGAGGCGATCGTGTTCTGCGGCGTGCACTTCATGGCCGAGACCGCCGACCTGCTGTCGCGGCCCGAGCAGGCGGTCATCCTGCCGAACCTCGCCGCCGGATGCTCGATGGCCGACATGGCCGACATCGACCAGGTCGAGGAGTGCTGGGAGCAGCTGGAGGACGTCTACGGCCCCCTCGACGAGCAGGATGCAGACGGCCTGGTGCCGGTGATCCCCGTGACGTACATGAACTCGTCCGCCGCGATCAAGGGCTTCGTCGGGCGGCACGGCGGCATCGTGTGCACCTCGTCGAACGCGCGCACGGTGCTCGAGTGGGCGTTCGCGCGCGGCCGCCGCGTGCTGTTCTTCCCCGACCAGCACCTCGGCCGCAACACCGCCAAGGCGATGGGCGTGCCGCTCGAGGCGATGCCGATGTGGAACCCGCACCGTCCGCTCGGCGGGTCGTCCGAGCAGGGCCTGCGCGACGCGCGCGTCATCCTGTGGCACGGGTTCTGCTCGGTGCACCGCCGCTTCACCGTCGACCAGATCGACAAGGCGCGCGCGGAGCACCCCGGCGTGCGCGTGATCGTTCACCCCGAGTGCCCGATGCCGGTCGTCGATGCGGCCGACGAGGCGGGCTCGACGGATGTCATCCGCCGCGCGATCGAGGAGGCGACCGAGCCCACCACCTTCGCGATCGGCACCGAGATCAACCTCGTCCAGCGCCTCGTCGCGCAGCACCCGCAGCACACGATCTTCTGCCTCGACCCGGTTGTGTGCCCCTGTTCGACGATGTACCGCATCCACCCCGGCTACCTCGCGTGGACGCTCGAGGAGCTCGTCGCGGGCCGCGTCGTGAACCGGATCACCGTTCCGGGTTCGGTCGCCGACCCCGCCCGCGTCGCGCTCGACCGGATGCTCGCCTGCGTGCCGCAGGCGCCGGCCCGGAAGGCCTGACGTGACGACCGCGATCGTCGTGGGCAGCGGCATCGCCGGCCTGACGTTCGCCCTTCACGCCACCCGCCGCGGTGTGGCGGTGACGCTGGTGACGAAGGGCGCGGCGGATCACGGCGCGACCCGGTTCGCGCAGGGCGGCATCGCCGGGGTGGTCTTCCCCGAGGACCGCATCGAGGACCACATCCAGGACACGCTCACCGCGGGCGCGGGCCTGTGCGACGAGGACGCGGTGCGGGTGCTGGTGACGGAGGGGCCGACGCGGATCCGCGAGCTCGTCGCGTGGGGCGTCGCGTTCGACCGCGACCCCGCCGGGCGGCTGCTGCGTGGCCTCGAGGCGGCGCACTCGTTCCCGCGCATCCTGCATGCGGGCGGGGATGCGACGGGGCTCGCGATCGAGATGGCCCTGCTGCGCGCGGCGCGCGAGGCGGGCATCCGGATCGTCGAGCACGCGTTCCTCGCCGACCTGGTCGTGCACGACGGCGCCGTGGGCGGAGTCCGGGTGCTGGTCGACGGGCGAGCGACGGTGCTCACCGCCGACGCGGTCGTGCTCGCGACCGGCGGTGCCGGACAGCTGTATGCGCGCACGACGAATCCCGCCGTCGCGACGGGCGACGGCATCGCCGCGGCGATGCGGGCGGGGGCCGAGGTGCGCGACCTGGAGTTCGTGCAGTTCCACCCCACGGTGCTCGCGGTGGGCGCGCCGTTCCTCGTGTCCGAGGCGGTGCGGGGCGAGGGGGCGCACCTCGTCGACGACGACGGCCGGCGGTTCGCGTTCGACGCGCATCCGGATGGCGAGCTCGCACCGCGGGACGTCGTCGCGCGGGCGATCGCCCGCACGATGACGCGGCAGGGCGGCCGGCCGGTGCGGCTCGACGCGCGGCACGTCCGGGATCTTCCGGGGCGCTTCCCGTCGATCGACGCCGCCGTGCGCGCACGCGGCCTCGACTGGTCGGCCGCGCCCATCCCGGTGACGCCGGCCGCGCACTACCTGATGGGCGGCGTCGCGACCGACCTCGACGGGCGCACCACGCTCCCCGGTCTCTACGCGATCGGCGAGACCGCCCGCACCGGCGTCCACGGTGCAAACCGGCTTGCCTCGAACTCGCTGCTCGAGGGAGCCGTGTTCGGCGCGCGGGCCGCGGCGGCGGTCGCGGACCCGTCGGGCGCGCCGCGTTTCGACTCGCTTCGCTCGCTCAACGAGCACGAGAGCCGCTTCCGCGATGGAGCGGGCGCACCGCCGTTCACCCGCGCCGCCCTGCAGCGGCTGATGTGGCACCACGCCGGCCTCGTGCGCGACGCCGACGGTCTCTCGCTCGCGGCCGAGACGATCGCCGCGTGGCGCGCCGAGGCCACCGCCCCGGCGACGGTCGCCGAGCACGAGGACGCGAACCTGCTGCTCGTCGCGCAGGGCGTGGTGTCGGCGGCCCTCGCGCGCCGCGAGTCGGCGGGCGCGCACTTCCGATCCGATTCTCCCCGCGCGGACGCGACCACCGAGCGATCCGCGTCCCTCGTCCCGGTAGGAGCCGCATGCTGACCCCGCAGATCATCGACCGCGCCGTTCGTGCGGCTCTCGACGAGGACGCGCCGTGGGGTGACCTGACCAGCCGGGCGTTTCTGCCGCCGGAGGCGACCGCGCGCGCCGAGCTCGTCGCCCGCGAGCCCGGCGTCTTCAGCGGCGGTGAGGTGTTCGCCGCCGCCTTCCGGCTGACGGATCCGGGCGTCGCGATCGACGTGCGGGCCCCCGACGGCACCGCGTTCGAGGCGGGCGCGGTCCTCGCCGCCGTCGAGGGTCCGGCGCAGGCGGTACTCACCGGCGAGCGCGTCGGCCTGAACTTCGCCCAGCGCATGTCGGGCATCGCCACCCTCACCTCGCGCTACGTCGCCGAGGTCGCGCACACCCCCGCGCGCATCGTCGACACCCGCAAGACCACGCCGGGGCTCCGCGCGTTCGAGCGGCATGCGGTGCGCAGCGGCGGCGGGTTCAACCACCGCTTCTCGCTCTCGGACGCCGTGATGGCGAAGGACAACCACCTCGCGGTGCTCACGGCCGGGTCGGTCGACGACGCCGCCCTCACCGCCGCGCTGCGCGCCGGGATGGCGCAGCTGCCGCACACCACCCACGTCGAGGTGGAGGTCGACCGGATCGCGCAGATCGAGCCCGTGCTCGCCGCGGGCGTGCACACGATCATGCTCGACAACTTCTCGCTCGACGACCTGCGTCGGGGCGTCGAATTGATCGCCGGCCGCGCGATCGTGGAGGCCTCGGGCGGTGTGACCCTCGACACCGTGCGGGCGATCGCCGAGACCGGCGTGGACGTGATCTCGGTGGGCGCGCTCACGCACTCCGCCCCGGCGCTCGATCTCGGGCTCGACATCCGCATCGGATGACGATGCTGTACCTCGACAACGCCGCCACCACTCCCGTGCGCCCGGAGGTGCTCGAGGCGATGGCGCCGTACCTGACCGGCGAGTTCGGCAACCCGTCGAGCCACCACACCTACGGCGAACGGGCCGCCGGCGCTCTGGAGGATGCGCGCGCCCGCATCGCCGCCCTGCTCGGGATGCGCCGCGGCGACATCGTCTTCACCTCGGGCGGTACGGAGGCGAACAACCTCGCCCTCAAGGGGATCGCCGTCGCGGCGCTGCTCGACCGCGGTGCGCGGCACATCGTCACGACGCCGATGGAGCACGAGTCGGTCCTGCGCTCGGCCGAGTATCTCGAGCGCGTGCATGGCTTCGACGTGACGCGGCTGCCGGTCGACGGATCCGGGATCGTGGATCCGGATGACGTCGCCTCGGCCATCCGCGCCGACACCGCCCTCGTATCCATCGCCTACGCGAACAACGAGGTCGGCACCGTCCAGGACATCCCGGCGTTGCGTGCCGCAGCCGGGCGGGTCCCCTTCCACACCGACGCGGTGCAGGCCGCGGGCTGGCTGCCGTTGTCGGGCCTCGGCGCCGACGCGCTGACGGTCGCGGGCCACAAGCTCGGTGCTCCGAAGGGCACCGGCCTGCTCGCCGTGCGCGGCCGCGTGCCGCTCGAGCCTCTGCTTCACGGCGGCGGGCAGGAGCGCGGTCGCCGCAGCGGCACCGAGTCGGTCGCCGGCGCGGTCGCCCTCGCCACGGCGCTCGAGCTCGCGGAGGCCGAGCGGGAGTCGAACGCGCCCCGGGTCGCCGCGTTGCGGGACGAACTCATCGCGGGCGTGCTCGCCGCGGTACCGGCCGCCAGGCTCACGGGCCATCCGTCGCGGCGACTTCCCGGCACCGCCAGCTTCACGTTCGCGGGGACGAGCGGCGAGGCAGTGCTGCTCGAGCTCGAGCGGCGCGGCGTGGTCTCGTCCAGCGGCTCGGCGTGCGCGGCCGGCAGCTCCGACCCGTCGCACGTCCTGCTCGCCCTGGGCATCGACGCCGAGGTCGCGCAGACCGCGGTGCGCATCACGCTCGCGCACGGCCACGCGACGCCCCTCGGCCCCGTGGTCGAGGCGATCGCGGCGTCCGTGGCTGCCGTCCACGGATCCTGACCCCTCCGGGCGGCCATAGGATCTCGGCGTGCCCGCATCCCCGCTCGTGACCGTCATCGTCCCCGGGTGGAACGTGGCCCCCTATGCCGCCGAGGCGCTCGCCTCGCTGCGCGCGCAGACGCTCGACGCGTGGCGTGCCGTCCTCGTCGACGACGGTTCCGCCGATGGGACGGGCGAGGTGTTCGCCCGGTTCGCCGCGCAGGATGACCGCTTCACGCACGTGACGCATCCGTCGCAGCGCGGCCTCGGTGCCGCGCGCAACACGGGCCTCGAGCTCGTCGACACCCCTTACCTGGGGTTCTTCGACTCGGACGACGTGATGCTTCCGCGCGCCCTCGAACGGCTTGTCGGCTCGCTCGAAAGCACCGGCAGCGACATCGCGGTCGGCCAGTACACGCGTCTGCGTCCCGTCGACGGTGGGTACGCGCCCTCCCCCGTGCAGCCCTGGGTCGAGGCGTCCACCGCCCCGGCGCGTCGCGGCGTCACCCTCCCCGAGCACCCCGAGGTCACCGCCAACATCGTCGCGTGGTCGAAGGTCAGCCGCAGCGACCTCTGGCGGGATCACCACGTGAAGTTCCCGCAGGGCCTGTACGAGGATCAGGCGGTCACAGCCCTCCTTTACGCCAGGGCGCGCGCGATCGACACCGTCGCCGAGCCCGTTGTGCACTGGCGCGTCCGCGCGGAGGGAACGTCGATCACGCAGCACGAGGCCGACCCGGTCGTGCTCGCCGCCTGCCTCGCCGCGCTGCACGACGGGCTCGACATCCTGCGCCGCGAGGCGCCGGAGGTCGCCGCCCGCGCGCGCATCGGCCAGATCCTGCGCATGGACATCCCCCGGCTGCGGGCGCTCGACCTCGATACCGCGTCCCGCACCGCGGTGGACGACTTCGCCGCCGAGCTCACGGAGTGCCTCGACGACTGAGCCGCCGGGCCGGCACGCGCCTCAGCGCCGGTCGAGCGCGATGTTCGGGTGCGACTCGATGACCTCGATCACGCGGTCGAGGTAGGTCATTCCCGTCCCTGCGTCGAGCGCGGCGAGGTCGGCGACGAGGAGGTCCTGGGCGTAGCGCTCGTCGCCCAGCCGGCGGCGCAGCCATTCCCGGGTCGTCTCGACGCCGAGGGCCGCGGCGCTCGCGGCGAAGTCGTGCCAGACGAGCGTCACGGCCTCGTCGCCCTCGATCGTGCCGAAGCCGCCGTAGAGCACGTCGTTCAGCGCGTCCAGGCTCTCGCCCAGCCGCCAGTCGACTCCCCGCATGAGCGCCCGGTCGAGCTCGACGTAGAGGGTCGGGATGTCGCGGATCCGGTCGCCCGCGATCTCGATGACCCGCGACGTCCCGCGGTCGTCGCTCATGCTTCCGGCACTCCGGAGACAGCGGGTGGCAGCACGACGACCGGCGCGAACGCGGCGGGCCGGTCGTCGGCCGGGGGCCTGTCGGCCCGGCGGGTGCGAAGCTCGGGGTCCTCGTCGTCGTGCGCCTCGGCTTGGAGCACCCGGCTGGCGGCGAGCTGCTCCTCCGCGAGCTCGGCGTAGAGGCCGCCCATCGCGACGAGGGCGGCGTGCGTGCCCGACTCCACGATCCGGCCCGCGTCCACGACGTGGATGACGTCCGCGTCGATCACGGTCGACAGCCGGTGTGCGATCGACAGGGTCGTCCGTCCCGCGGCGGCGGTCTCCAGCGCCTCCTGCACGATCCGCTCGGACACGGTGTCGAGCGCGCTCGTCGCCTCGTCGAGCAGCAGGACCGGCGGATCCTTCAGCAGCACGCGGGCGATCGCGATCCGCTGCTTCTCGCCACCCGAGAGGCGGTAGCCGCGCTCGCCGACGACGGTGTCGTAGCCGTCCTCGAAGCCCGCGATGATGTGGTGGATGTTCGCCTTGCGGCACGCCTCCTCGATCTCGGCGTCCGTCGCATCCGGCTTCGCGTAGCGGAGGTTCTCGCCGATCGTCGCGTGGAACAGGTACGTCTCCTGCGACACGATGCCGATGTGGTCGATGATCGACTCCTGCGTGAGGCGGCGCACGTCCTCCCCCGAGAACAGCACCTCGCCCGCGGACGCCTCGTACATGCGCGGCGTGAGGTACAGGATGGTCGTCTTGCCCGCGCCGGAGGGCCCGACGAACGCCACCTGCTGCCCCGGCTCCGCCACGAACGAGACCCCGTGCAGCGTGGGCCGCGAATCGGGCGCCGCGTCGGGGTACCGGAACGACACGTCGCGGAACTCGATGCGCCCCACCGGGCCGGGCGCATCCGTCACCGAGACAGCATCGGGCGCATCCGTGATCGCCGGCTTCAGGTCGAGGTACTCGAAGATGCGGGCGAACAGCGCAGCCGACGTCTGCACGTCGAGCGCGACGCGCATCAGGCCGATCAGGGGCTGCAGCAGCCGCGCCTGGACCGTGGTGAAGGCGACGACCGTTCCCGCAGTGATGATGCCGGGATCGCCGGCGAGCAGGAATCCGGCGACGAGATAGATCACCGCGGGGACGCTCGCCATCAGCACGTGCACGATGGCGAAGAAGCCCTGGCCGCTCATCGTCTGGCGCACCTGCAGCGAGATCTGGTTGGCGTTCTCCTGCGCATACCGCGCCGACTCGGTGCGCTGACGGTTGAACGACTTCGACAGCAGGATGCCCGACACGCTCAGGGTCTCCTGCGTGATGGCCGTCAGCTCCGACAGCGACTGCTGCGTCTCGGCGGCGATCCGCGCACGGATCTGCCCGACGCGGCGCTGCACGAGCACCAGGATCGGCATGAGCACCACCGCGATCAGGGTCAGGCGCCAGTCGATCAGGATCATCGCGACGAGCGACGCGACGACGGTGACGGTGTTGCCCAGGATGCTCGCGACCGTGTTCGTCAGCACCCCCGAGACGCCGCCGACGTCGTTCTGCAGGCGCGACTGGATGACGCCGGTCTTCGTGCGCGTGAAGAAGCCGAGCTCCATCGCCTGGAGGTGCTCGAACATCCGCACGCGCAGGTCGCCCGTGACCCGGTTGCCGACGTTCGAGGTGAACCAGGCCTGCGCGACGCCGACGAGGGCGCTCACGATGTAGAGGCCGACGATCAGCAGCACGAGGCGCACGAGCAGGTCGAGCTGCACGGCGCCGACGACGCCCGCCCGCTCGTCGACCGGGAACAGCGCGTCGTCGAAGATGCGCTGGATGACGAGGGGCGGAATCGCGCCGAGCGCGGCCGCGATGACGACGAGCAGCCCGGTGATGGCGATCCGTCCTCGGTAGGGGCGGAACAGCGCGACCACGCGGCGACTGAGGTCGGGGATGCGGGGAGCCTCGGCGTTCTGACGGCGCAGCGCCGCCTCGTCGACCGCGCGACCGCCGCCCCCTCTGCCGTGACCCGCCATGCTCACTTCGACTCGCCCCGTTCGCTTCGTGCACCGCTCGCGGCAAGCCTACGACGGGCCTATGACACGCCGTCCGCCTCGGCGACGGCAGGGTGAACCCGGAATGAATCTCCGCTCACCGGGAATAGCGTGTCGGAAGGCGAGGTTAGGCTGAATCATCGGCTCGCATTCTGCGCCCTCCCGCCGGCCCACCCACTTCGCACGGCATCCTTCCGGTGCCGCACCGGGTGCTTCGCCCTTCCCGTCTCGAGGAAAACGATGACAGCCACCGACACCACCCCGCACACCGGGTCCGTCCCCACCCCGCCGGCTGCGCCCGATGTCGATCCCGCGGGCATGCGCGTCGTCTGGCTGCTGCTGATCGCGGCCTTCGTCGCGATCCTCAACGAGACGACGATGAGCATCGCGATCCCGCACCTCAACGTCGACCTGGGCGTCCCGCCCGAGCTCGGCCAGTGGCTGACGAGCGCGTTCATGCTCACCATGGCGGTCGTCATCCCGACCACCGGGTTCCTGCTTCAGCGGCTGACGACGCGTCAGGCGTTCCTGCTCGCCATGTCGCTGTTCTCCGCCGGCACGCTTCTCGCGCTCGTCGCTCCCGGCTTCTGGGTGCTGCTGCTCGGCCGCGTCATCCAGGCCGCCGGCACGGCGATCGTCATGCCGCTGCTGATGACGACCGTCATGCGCGTCGTCCCCGCCCACGCCCGCGGGCGCAT
Organism: Microbacterium paludicola; assembly: GCF_039529675.1. Taxonomy (NCBI): domain Bacteria; kingdom Bacillati; phylum Actinomycetota; class Actinomycetes; order Micrococcales; family Microbacteriaceae; genus Microbacterium; species Microbacterium paludicola. The sequence goes on along the minus strand of NZ_BAAANG010000003.1, from coordinate 122,699 downwards.
CATGGGCCGCGTCGGCATCGTCATCTCGCTCGCGCCTGCCATCGGCCCCACGCTCGCCGGCGTGCTGCTCGACATCGCCAACTGGCGCTGGATCTTCGGCGTCGTGCTGCCCATCGCGATCGTCGCGCTCGTCATCGGCGCGAAGCTCCTGACCAACCTCGGCGAGACGACGCGCGCGCCGCTCGACGTCCTGTCGGTCGTGCTGTCGGCACTCGCCTTCGGCGGCATCGTCTTCGGCCTGAGCCAGGCCGGCGGCGGCTCGCACGGCGCCGAGGCCACCGCGGCGATGCCCGCCGGGGTCGCGTTCGCCATCATCGGCGGGGCGGTGGTGATGCTCGGCCTGTTCGTCTGGCGGCAGATCGCCCTCCAGCGGGTGGATGACGCGCTGCTCGACCTGCGGGTCTTCGCGTCGCGCAACTTCACGTTCGCGATCGTCGTGATGGGCATCCTGTCGCTGGCGATGTTCGGCACGTTCACGGCCCTGCCGCTGTACATGCAGGATGTCGCGCAGCTGACCGCGACCGAGGCGGGCCTCGTCGTCCTGCCCGGTGCGATCATGATGGGTCTGCTCGGCCCGGTCATCGGCCGGATCTACGACGCGCGCGGCGCGCGCATCCTGCTGATCCCCGGCACGATCCTCGTCGCCGGCGTGATGATCTTCTACTCCATGCTCACCGAGTTCACCCCGGTGTGGGCGCTCGTCGTGGCCCAGATCACGATGTCGATCGGCATGGCGATGTCGTTCACGCCGCTGTTCTCGGCCTCGCTCGGCTCGCTGCAGCCGCGCCTGTACTCGCACGGCTCGGCGGTGCTCAACACGCTGCAGCAGGTCGCGGGTGCGGCCGGTGTCGCGGTGCTCATCACGACGATGGCCTCGGTCAGCGCCTCGCGCCAGGCCGCCGGTGTCGCCGAGCTCGCCGCCGGAGCAGCGGGCGCGCGTGCCGCGTTCCTGTTCTCGGCCATCGTCGCGGTCATCGCGGTCGCGGCGGCGTTCTTCGTGCGCAAGCCGGAGGAGCAGCCGGGCCAGGAGTTCCACGGCGGCCACTGACCTCGGATACGACGGAAGGCCGTCACGACATCATCGTCGTGACGGCCTTCTCGTGTGTGCGGGCGCTTGAGCCCGTCGCGTCAGCTGTCGGTGGATCCGGGCAGGATGCAGACCCCGTCGATGCAGACGGCGGCGTCCTGGGTGCCGAGCGGCATCAGCGCGATCGGCGCCGCGGTGTCGGCGGCCTCTGTCGGGTGCGCCTGCTGCGGAGGGGTCTGCGAACTCACGCGGGCAATGGTACGCCCGCTCCGGGCCGGAGGGGGCCGTCCCACCGGACTCAGGGCACGGGCAGGTCGCGCGGGACAGGATGGAGGAATGCGCACCCGCAGGATCGTCATCGCCTCGCTCGCGGCCGCCGTGCTCGCCGCGGCGGGCGCGGTCGCCGCGGTGTCGCTCACCCGCGCGGGCGCCGAGCCGCCGGGGTGCGATGACATCCGCGCGTACCAGGAGCGCTACGGCGAGATCGAGACGCTCGGCGACGGCCCCCGCGAGGTCGCCGTCCTCGGCGACTCGTACTCGGCGGGCGACGCGCTGAGCGATCGCGGGCAGCGCTGGACGGACGTGCTGCCCTCGCTCGACCCGGAACTCACGGTGCGGCTCGACGCCGTCCCCTTCACGGGCTTCGTCAACCGCGGCGCCTGCGGGCCGAACGCCTTCACCGACCGGATCGACCGGATCGTCGCCGAGGCCGGCGACGCGCTCGTCATCCAGGGCGGGCTCAACGACGTGTTCGCCGAGCCCGCGAGCGTCGCCGCATCCGTCCGCGACGTCCTCGACGCCGCTGGGGAAATCGAGCACGTGGTCGTCATCGGCCCGACCGACGCGCCGGCGCGCGAGGGCGAGGCAGTGGTCGACGCGGTACTCGAGCGCGAGGCGGCGGCCCGAGGAATGACGTATGTGTCGGCGCTCGAGTGGGAGCTGCCGTTCGGGCCCGACCGCCTGCATCTCACCGCCGACGGGCACCGCGCCTATGCCGAGAAGGTGCTCGATGCGCTCACGGAGGCCGGGGTCGGCTGAGCCGCTACATCCAGCGGCGCCACTTGAAGATCCCGTACAGGCCGACGGCGGTGAGCGCCATCAGGGCGAGGGCCATCGGGTAGCCCCACATCCAGTGCAGCTCGGGCATGTTGTGGAAGTTCATGCCGTAGATGCCGGCGACGAGGCTCGGGCCGAACAGCACGGCGGCCCATCCGGAGATCGTCTTCACCTGCTCGTTCTGTGCCAGCGCGGTCTCGGTCTGGCGCTGGGTGACGAGCGTCGAGTTCACCGTGAGCGCGTTGTCGAGGATCGCGCGGAACGCGGTGAGGCGCTCGGTGATGCGGATCGAGTGGTCGAGCACGTCGCGCAGCGAGCGCTGCAGCTCGATGTCGACCCCGTAGCGATCCGCGCCGCGCAGCAGGCCCTCGAGCATCGTGGTCAGCGGCACGGCGGCGCGCTGGAAGCCGAGGACCTCGCGCGAGAGCAGGTAGATGCGCTGGGAGAGCTCGGCGCCCTCCGTGCCGAACAGGGCGTCCTCGATCTCGTCGATGTCGTTCTGCAGGCCGGCGACGACCGGCTCGTACTCGTCGACGACCTCATCCATCACCGCATAGAGCACTGCCTCGGGGCCGAAGCCGAGCAGCTCCTGCTGGCCCTCCATCCGACGACGAACGCGGGCGAGGTCCGGCGACTCGGCGTGGCGGATGGTGACGACGAAGTCGGGGCCGACGAACACGTGCAGCTCACCGAACTCGACCGTCTCCTCGGTCTCGAGGTAGCGGGCGGGAAGCAGCACGGCGAACAGCGTGTCGCCGTAGCGCTCGAGCTTCGCGCGCTGGTGTCCCTGCAGGGCGTCCTCGACGGCGAGGGGGTGAAGCGAGAACTCGCTCGCGACCTTCTCGATCTCGTCGCGCGTGGGTCGGAAGAGCCCGATCCACGCCATCCCTCCCTGCGCCCGCATGTACTCGAAGGTCTCCTCGAGGCTCGCGGGGTTCTCGATGCGGCGGCCGCCGACGTACACGGCGTTGTCGATGATGGGCACCCGCCCATTGTCGTCGCGGGCGGCCCTCGACACCGGCAGGCGCGTCCGCGAGCCCCGGTGCGTCGGCCGGTAGCGACGGTCGCCGTGGAGCGCAACCCCGCTGACGCCGGCGGACCGCTTTCGTATCGTCGCTGGCGACCCCAGACGAACGACAGAAGGAGGCATCATGGCGGAACTCACCGGAAAGCGTGTCGCGTTCCTGCTCACGGACGGCTTCGAGGACAGCGAGCTCACCAGCCCGTGGCAGGCGGTGACGGAGGCGGGAGCCGAGGCGGTGCTCGTCTCGCCCGCCGAGGGCGAGATCACGGGGAAGAACGGCCACACGCAGGCGGTCGACCTCGCCGCGTCGTCGGCGTCCAGCGGCGACTTCGACGGGCTCGTGCTTCCCGGCGGTGTGGTGAACGCCGACCACCTGCGCATGGATCAGCCGTCCGTCGAGCTCGCGAGGTCGTTCTTCGCCGAGCACAAGCCGGTGTCGGTGATCTGCCACGGCGCCTGGATCCTGATCGAGGCGGATGTCGTGCGCGACCGTCGGCTGACGAGCTATCCGAGCCTCAAGACGGATCTGCGAAACGCCGGGGCCGACTGGGTCGACGAGGAGGTCGTCGTCGACGCGGGGCTCGTGTCGAGCCGCACGCCCGACGATCTGCCGGCGTTCAACGCCAAGACGGTCGAGGAGCTGGCCGAGGGCGAGCACGCGGGCCAGCACGCCTGATCCGCGCCCGGGCCGCGGACGGTCTCAGTCGAGGGCGATCCAGTACCGGCGCAGCAGCTGATCGCCGTTGCGCCGGAGGTCCTCGAGGACGCCGCCGTTCTTCTCGATCACGCGCGCGGACGCGGGGTTGTCGTCGTGGCAGACGACCAGGATGCGGTCGTACCCGCGTCCGCGTGCGAGGTCGACGGTGCGGGCAAGTGACCACGTCGCCAGCCCGCGGCCGCGTGCGGAGGGGCGGATGCCGTAGCCGACGTGGCCGCCGAAGTTGCGGAGGAAGTCGGTCAGCTCGTGGCGGAAGGAGACGGACCCGAGGTACTCGTCTCCCTCGACGATCCAGCGGTAGGTGTCGGTCACGAGCCCCGGGCGGCGGGGCGTGGTCTCGGCCGCGACCAGCGACTCGACGAACTCGGCGAAGCCGTCCGGGGTGAGCACGTCGTCGTCGTCGTGGATGCCCGCGCCGTCCTGCACCGCGCCCTCCCACTCGGCGTGGGACTCGAGGAAGGAGCGGTGGAACCGGGTGTCGGGTGTGACGAGTTCAGCCATTCCCCGATGATGCCAGCCCGTTGCGCGGCGACGCGGACGCGGCTAGACACGGCCTATGACTCGAGCACAGGACTGGCTGGACGGGTACCTCCGCGCGTGGAAGTCGTACGCGGAGGAGGACGTCCGCACGATCTTCACCGACGACGCCGAGTACTGGTTCCGGCCGAACGATCCGGAGCCGACGCGCGGCATCGACGCGATCGTCGCGATGTGGGACTCCGACCGGGGCGACGACCCCGAGTTCGACTTCGAAGTGCTGATCGAGGACGATCGGCTCGCGATCATCAAGGGCCACGTGAACTACCCCGAGGGCAAGCACTACTCGAACATCTGGGAGGTCTGGTTCGCGCCCGACGGCCGCGCCCAGAAGTTCGTCGAGTGGTGGATGCTCCCCCGCAAGCGCGCGGCCGGCTGATCCCCGCTCACCACGGCGAGGGGCGATCCGGATCCCGCGTCGCGTCGTCGGGCAGGTGCGGCAGCTGCTCGCCGCCCGCGCGGATGCAGAACCAGCGCATCGGCTCGGGGCTGTCGGGCAGCGCACGCCAGGTGCGCCAGACGCCCTGCCCGACCCGGATGGCGGACCCGGGACCGACGTCGACGACGTCGTCGTCGAGACCCATCTGGCCGCGACCGGTGAGGAAGACGTAGAGCTCCTCGACCTTCGCGTGGGAGTGCCAGTAGCCGGCCTCTTCGCCCGGCTCGAACACGTTGGCGGTCATGCCGATGTACTGCATCGTCAGCTCGTGGTCGACGACGCGCCGCCCTTCGCGTGACGTCTCCGGCCGGAACCCGCCGTAGTGCTCGCGCCAGTCGTCGAACCCGCCAAGCTGCGTGACCTCGTAGTCGCTCATGTCCGCCAGGCTAGCGATCGGGGCCCGCTCAGAAGGGGGCGTCATCCGCGGCCGGCTCGGGAGGTGGATCCGGATCGGCCGCCTCGAGTTCGGCGACGAAGCGGACCACGGATGCTGGATGGTCGGTGATGACCCGTCCGGTCGGCGTCGTCGCCTCGATGACTCCGCCGCCGAGATGGCGGAAGCGCCAGGCAGAGTTGTGCTTGAGCACGTGATGGGCGCGGCACAGGTGGCTCGTGTTCTCGACCGAGGTCGGGCCGCCATCGGAGTACGGGATCGTGTGATCGACGTCGCAGCGCCGGATCGGCTGCCGGCACCCGGGGAACCGGCAGTGCTCGTCCCGCGCAACGAGGAAACGCTTCTGAGCCGCCGTGGGCGTGTAGGCGTCGGCCACGGCGAGGCAGCCCGTGTCGGGGTCGATGAACAGGCGGGTCCAGGTGTGCGCACCGGCGGCGAGCCGTCGTGCGACATCCGCCGAGATCGGACCGTGCCCGGCGAGGAACGCCGCATCATCGCCGATGCCCGTGATCGTGTCGGCCGGGATCGTGATCTGGACCGTCGCCTTGATCGACGCGAGGGCGTTTCCTCCAGTGGCGTCGGACACCTCCGCCGTCGGGTGGCCGGTCAGCAGGAGGTCGGTGGCGACGTCCGCCCGGATCTGCGCCAGTGTCCGCTCGTCCTTCGGCTCCGGCTCGAGCTCGTCGACGAGCGACCCGAAGGCCGACGGCTGCGGCGAGCGCGCCGCCCGTTGGATCGACGCCGCCATCTGGCCGATGCGGTCCTGGGCGCCGTGCACCAGGGCCGACTCGGCGACGAGGTGGAGCTCGCTCATCCCGTCGCCGAGCTCATCCACCCACGTGCGCCGCTGCGCACGCGCGGCCCGGTGCCGTTCGACGAACGACGTCGGCTCGATCCGCTCGGCGACCGCCTGCGCGATCGGGCGCAACAGTGCGGAGGTGGTCTCCGCGGCGCGCGGCAGCACGACGCTCTCGTAGCGCCGGCGGTCTGCCACCCCGGTCAGCCTGATCCCCTCCGCGACGACGACCGCGGCGTGGGCGCGCGTGATCACTCCGTCGCAGAGGGCCGTGTACGTCGCGGGGAACTGCTCGATCAGCACGGCCGACTCATCCATCCGGCTGCGGACGGTGCCCTCGGAGATGTGGGTCGCGGTCGCGATGTCCGCGGCGATCGCGCGAATCGGCAGCTGGTATCGGGACGGCGCGTCCATCTCGGCCATGACCTCGAGCGCGAGCGCCTGCGCCGACCCGAGCAATGATGCCTTGATCGCCTCGAGCCCGGCGATCATCCGCTCGACGCTGATGACCCCCTCGACGATCGCGCACGCCGCGTCGCGCTGGGCGGGATCGAGTTCCCACCTGTCTCCGAACGACTGCCTGGCCATGGATCCATCATCCCACGAGCCTCGGACATTCGTTCGAATGTCGGCGGTCCGGTGGATAAGTCAGCCGAGAGCCCGCAGCCGGTTGATCTCCGCGGCGAGAGCCGCGCGCAGCGCGTCGTCCCTCGGGCCCAGCGCCGTCGCCGGATCGGTCCAGCGCTCGCGGGGATACAGCCAGACGGGGTGCCCGACGATCTCCAGCGGCTCCCAGTCGTACCGCGGCCAGATGTGCGCATGAAGGAAGGCATCGGTGTTGCCGAGGATCTCCACGTTGACGCTAGCGATCGACCCCGTGTCCGACGCCCGTGCCAGGATGACCAGGTGCGCACGCCTCACTCGACCCGACGTCCGCTCTCGCTCCCCCGCCTCGGCGCCGGCATCGCCGTCGCGGCGCTGCTGCTGCCGCTGTCCGCGTGCACCGATGCGAGCGAGGAGGCGACCCGCGCCCTTGCCGACGACCTGGCGGCCGCCCTGTCCGGCCACACCCTCGACGGCGTCGCACTGACGGACCCAGCGGCCGCGGCAGCCTTCGAGGAGCAGGTGGAGCCGCTCGCCGACTACGCGGTGAAGGTCTCGGCCGGCGAGGTCGAGCGCGAGGGCGGCACCGGCTCCGTCGTGCTCCACTGGTCCTGGGACGTCGAGGGGCACGAATGGGCCTACGACACCACCGCGGCACTGGTCGAGGGCGACGAGCAGACGTGGGCGGTCGACTGGTCGCCGGCCACCTTCGTCCCCGACCTCACGGCGGACGAGCGGATCCAGATCCAGCGCGAGTACGGCCCGCGCGCGGACGTCCTCGACACGGCGGGAAACCCCATCGTGACGATGCGCCCGGTGGGGCGGTACGGGCTCGACAAGGCGAACACCCCGCCGGATCAGGTGGGCACTTCGGCGGAGCGGATCGCCCAGGCCCTCGGGCTGGATCCCGCCGGCTTCCGCGCGACCGCCGAGGCGGCGGGGCCCGAGGCGTTCGTCGAGGCGCTCACGGTGCGCGAGGGCGAGGAGGACCTTCACGTGGCTCCCGAGTTCGCGTCGATCCCCGGCGCCCTGCGGGTGCCGGATGAGCTCGCGCTCGCCCCGTCGCGCACGTTCGCCCGGGAGATCCTCGGCTACGTCGGCGAGGCCACCGCGGAGGTGGTCGAGGCATCCGAGGGAGCGATTCGCCCGGGTGATCGCGTGGGCCTCGCGGGCCTGCTCGCCACGTACGACAGCACGCTGCGCGGCACGCCGACCCTGCGGATCGAGGCCGTCGGCGCCGACGAGGAGCGCCGCGACCTCGCCGAGTTCACCGGCGAGCCCGGCAAGCCCGTCACCCTCACGCTCGACCAGGCGATGCAGACCGAGGCGGAGCGCATCCTGTCGCCCCTCGCCGGCGAGGAGGCGCCCGCGAGCGCGCTGGTCGCGATCCGGCCCTCGACGGGCGAGATCCTGGCGGCGGCGAACGGTCCGGGCAACGCCGGCATGAACGTCGCGACCGCGGGGCAGTATGCGCCGGGCTCCACGTTCAAGCTCGTGACGTCGCTCGCCCTGCTACGGGCCGGGGTGACGCTCGAGGACACCCTCAGCTGCACCGAGACGCTCGACGTCGACGGCTACACCTTCCATAACTTCGGCGACTACCCGGCGAGCGCCCTCGGCGACGTCAGCTTCCGCACCGCCCTCGCCAACTCGTGCAACACCGCTCTCATCGGCGCGCGCGACCGGATCGAGGACGACGCGCTCGTGTCGGCGGCCGAGGCGCTGGGCCTCGGCGAGGCCCCCGACCTCGGCTACCCCGCCGCCCTCGGAACCGTGCCCGCGCCCGCCGGCGAGACCGAGAAGGCCGCCGACCTCATCGGCCAGGGCAAGATCCAGGCGACGCCGCTGGGAATGGCCACGGTCGCCGCCTCGATCCAGGCGGGCCAGACGGTCGTGCCGCACCTGATCGCCGACCGCACCGGCGAAGCCGAACCCGCGCAGCCCCTGACTGCGGACGAGGCGACCTCGCTGCGCGAGCTGATGCGCGCGGTCGTCACGGATGGATCCGCCACCTTCCTCGGCGCGATCCCCGGCGAACCCGTCGGCGCGAAGACAGGCACCGCCGAGTACGGCGAGCCCACCGCCGACGGCGAGTACCCCAAGCACAGCTGGATGATCGGGACGCACGGCGACCTCGCCGTCGCCGTCTTCGTCGAGACGGGTGAGTCGGGCGCCAAGACCGCGGGACCGCTGCTGCAGGCGTTCTTCGAGAGGTACTGACCGGATGGCATGGGAGTTCGAGGCCGAACTGATCGAGTGGCGCGGCCCGGCGCCGTTCGTCTTCGCTCCCCTGCCGCCCGAGCTGTTCGCCGAGGTCAAGGACGCCGCGCGCGGGCTGATGTACTGGGGCCAGATCCCGGTCATCGCGCGGATCGGCTCCACCGAGTTCGACACGGCGATGTGGCCGAAGGACGGGCGCTTCCTGCTGCCGATCAAGGTCGCGGTGCAGCGCTCCGAGCGCATCGACGTCGGCGATGTCGTGACCGCCGTCGTGCGGCTGCCGGACGAGCGCGGCTGATCCCGACGCCGGTCCTCAGCCGGTGCCGCCGCCGGTGCCGAAGACCGGGTAGGCGACGAGCAGGGCGACGACGACCGCCGCGCTCGCAGCGAGCATCACCGCCTCGCTCGGCGCGATCCTGCCGCGACGAGCTGTCGCCCGAACCGCCCGCGCGATGACGAACGCGCCGACGATCAGGGCCCACGCGAGCAGCAGCCATCCGAGGATCATCAGCATCGTGGGCAGCGAATCCGAGTCGGGGATTCCTCGCCAGATCGCGTCTCCGACCATCAGTGTGACCGCGGCGCACCCGGCGAGCGCGAGCACCACCGCGGCGGCGATCGGGCGGGCCTCGCGCGTCGTCTCCATGAGGCGAACGCTATCGATGGATCCGCCTCCGGATCAATGCCGAATCGATGGACGCGGCCCGACGATCACCGCCGCCAGACGTAGGGCGTCGTTGTCGAGACCTTCACGAGGCCGGACCGCTCGAGGATCGGACGCGAGAACTCCGTGGAGTCGCTGTGCATGAACCGCTTCCCGAGTGCCAGCGCGGACCGTGCACGGGCCGAGGTCAGGGCGCGGTAAATGCCCTTGCCGCGCCACTTCTCGAGTGTGGCGCCGCCCCAGATGCCTGCGAAATCGGTGCCCGCGACGGGCTCAAGGCGACCGGCGCTGACGATCTCGCCGTCATGCTCCGCGACCCAGAGCTCCATGCCGTCGCCGCGCGCGAGCCGAGACAGGATCGCGTCCGCATACTCGACGGAGACCTGCCCACCGAACACGCGATCCTGCATCGCGCACATGGCGCGCACGTCTCGCTCATCCTCCACCTTGCGCACGGTGACACCATCCGGAAGCGGGATGTCGGCGACGAGCGACGCCGCCTCGCCGATCATGACCGACTCCGGGTCCTCCGGCTCGAACCCCCGCGCGATGAGCGCGTCGTGCAGCCCCGGAGCGCGGTCGTGGCCGCGGGTCTTCCATTCGACCTTGACGACGGCGCCGTCGGCTTCGTAGTGCGCGAGAGCCTCCGCGACGAGCCGCTCGATCTCGCCCGCGTCCGCACCTCCGAGGTCCTGGTAGGTGATGAAGCCACGACCTCCCGAGAAGGTGACGAGCCGGAGAGGCCCGAGCGTCGTCACGGAGAGCGCGCTCGGAGTCTCGGCATCTGTGCGGAGCTGTTCGTCGTAGGCGCGTCGCAGCGCAGTGGTGTCCATCATCGTCACGCTACTGCCGCCGCGGTCAGATGCCGCCGAGGAACGCGAGCGCGGCGGGCGAGGGATTGAACGCGCTCCAGGCGAGGCATTCGACGCGCGTCGGACCGTCGACGACGGCGACCGTGCGGAGGTCGCGGCCGTCCGCGACCACTCCCGGCGGAAGGAGCGCGATGCCGAGACCGTGCTGCACGAGGTCGAGCATCAGGTCGATGTCCATCAGCTCGAAGGCGATCTCGCGGCGGAGCCCGAGGGCATCGAACGCTGCGTCTGACTGGGCTCGACCCGGTGTCGCGGCCGGGAAGTCGACGAAGGTCTCCTCCGCCAGCTCCTCGAGCCGCAGCCGCCGGCGCTCCGCGAGCGGATGGCCGCCGGGAACGACGACGATGTGACGGGCGCGCGCCAGCACCCGGGTCCGCACCCCCGTGTGCGACACCTCCTGCCGCAGGCCGAGAACGGCCACGTCGAGGGCGCCCGCGGCGATCTCGGCGATGAACGTGTCGCTCGAGCCCGCGTGCATCCGGATCCGGACCGCGGGATGGGTGCGATGGAACACTCCGAGGGCGGCCGGGATGTCGATCGCCGTGACGGTGGGGATGAGCCCGAGGGTCAGCTCACCGCGGATCTCACCCGTCGCGGCCGCAGCGTCGGTGACGGCGCGCGCTGCCGCATCCAGGCTCGCTCGCGCGGCCGCGACGAACGCCTCGCCGGCCGCCGTCACCTCGACCCTGCGGCTGTTGCGAGCGAACAGCGCGACGCCCAGCTCGCGCTCCAGGGCCTTGATCTGATGGCTGAGCGCCGACTGCACCACGTGGCATCGCTCGGCCGCCCGGGTGAAGCTGCGCTCCTCCGCCACCGCGACCGCGTACCTCATCTGCTGCAGCTCCATCCGTTCATGATGCCGCCTCATGGATGCGATGCCAACAATGCGTTGGACTCATGGTCGTCCCGCTCGACGATTGCTGCATGGCCACCACCGTCGCGAGTCCCATCCACACGTCGCCTTCGGGCGTCTCCGGTCGCACGGCGCTCACCGCGGTCGCTCCGATCGTCTGGGGCTCGACCTACATCGTCACCACGCACCTGCTGCCCGAGGGGCATCCGCTGTTCGCGGCACTGATGCGCTCACTGCCGGCCGGGATCGTCGCGATCCTGCTGGCTCGGCGGCTTCCCCGGGGAGCGTGGTGGTGGAAGAGCCTCGTACTCGGCACGCTCAACATCGGTGCGTTCTTCCCGCTGCTGTTCCTGGCCGCGCAGCACCTTCCCGGTGGGGTCGCCGCGACCCTCGGTGCCGCGCAGCCGCTCGTCGTGGCGTTCCTCGCGGTGGCGATCCTGCACGAGCGCCTGTCCCGGTGGCGCCTCGGCTGGGGCGTGGTCGGGATGACCGGGGTCGCGCTGGTCGTGCTCGGGCCCGACGCCGCGCTCGACCCGATCGGCCTGCTCGCAGGCATCGGCGGAGCGGTGTCCATGGGCGTCGGCGTCGCGCTCACCAAGAAGTGGGGGCGACCCGAGGGCGTCGGTGCGGTCGGGCTCGCCGGATGGCAGCTGACCGCGGGCGGGCTCGTCCTCCTCCTTCCCGCCCTGCTGATCGACGGCGTCCCGCCCGGGATCGACGGCCCCGCCGTGATCGGATACCTCTGGCTCGGCATCGTCGGCGCGCTCGTCGCCTACACGGTGTGGTTCGCCGGGATCGGGCGGCTCCCGGTGACGGCGACCGCGCTGTTGGGTCTGCTCTCGCCGCTCGTCGCGGCCCTCCTCGGGGCGACGATCGCGGGCGAGGCGCTCAGCGCCGTCCAGCTCCTCGGGTTCGCGCTCGCGCTGTGCGCGATGCTCGCCGGCCAGCTGTCCCCCGCGGCTCGCGGCGCGCGCCCGTCCCCCGCGGCGTCCGGGCCTGGTCAGGCGTAGGGCGCGACGTAATGCGCGTAGAGGGTGCTGCCGAGCTGGCGCTGCTCGACGAGACGGAGGTCGAGCCGCACATCGGCCGGCAGCGCCCGCAATCCGCCGCCGATCACCTTCGGGACGACGAAGAACCGGTAGTTGTGCACCATGCCGGCGCGGATCGCCGGCTCCGCGGTCGTGGGACCGAAGATCTCGACCTCGCCCGGCGCGTCGCGGACGATCCGCTCGAGCTCGTCCAGCCCCAGATCCGGCACGAGCCGCGCCCTCTCGGAGGCGACATCCGCCGGCGCGAGGGTCGAGGAGGCCACCACGAGGCCGATCCCTCGCCAGCGCCGGGCGAACTCGTGCTCATCGGCACCCCGGGAGTCGTCCTTGGGATCGATGTCCCAGTACTGCATAAGTCGGTACGTGCGTCGCCCCAGCACCTCCGTTGAGACCAGACCCATGCGCTCGACGTGGAACCGGAAGACGTCATCGCCCGGGCCCGACCAGTTGAAGTCCCCGTCGGCGTCCGCGACGTATCCGTCCAGCGAGACGGTGGCGGTGAAGCTCAGACTGCCCATGGCACATGGTCGTCCCGGCCGGTGGCCGCGCGCAACGGGTCGCGCGGAGAACCGGATCAGCGGGGCGCTCCGATCCGGACGTTCAGACCTGGGCGGGCCGGCTGTGCGCGAGGCGGAGGACGACGAGCTTCGGCAGCACGCTCATGAGCCGCCGGATGAAGCGATTGCGCCCGCCCGAGACGACGCTGATCGGCGGGTCCCTCCGCTGCAACGCGCGCAGCGTCACGGCGACGACCTCCTGCGGGGTCTGGAACCGCACGCCGCTGCCCTCGGTACCGGATCAGCGAGCTCGCGGAGCGGACAGCCACGATGTGGGCGCAGGGCGTGCTGGCGGATGTCGCGCGCGATACATCCTCCTGACGGCGTCGCTGCCAGGACGGGCGGGATCTGCCGCCCAACATGGCGCGGCGGGGTGCGTCGGCGGAAGATCACGGCATCCTACGCATTTCGCTCATCCGCACACGGCCGCGACGCTCCCGACTGCGCAGATCGCACGGCCTGAGGCACCGATCTGATACTCATGAAGGATGAGCACCACCCAAGCCGCCCCGGATATCGCCGCCCCCTCCGCCGATCGTGCCGCCCGCCTCGCCGTCACGGTCTTCCCGATCCTCGTGATCGTCGCGGGGGTCATCGGCTTCGTGCTGCCCGACGTGGTCGCGCCTCTCGGGCAGGCGGTGCCGTGGCTGCTCGGCGTGGTGATGTTCGGGATGGGCCTGACGCTCACGCTCCCCGACTTCACGCGCATCCTGAAGCGTCCGTGGATGGTGGCGATCGGCGTGGTGCTGCAGTACCTGATCATGCCGCTCACCGCGTGGCTGATCGCGCTCGCCCTCCAGCTGCCGGCCGAGCTCGCCGCGGGTGTGATCCTCGTCGGCTGCGCGCCGGGCGGCACTGCGTCGAACGTCGTGACGTACCTCTCACGCGGCGACACTGCGCTGTCGGTGACGGTGACGACGTGCTCGACGCTGCTCGCGCCCGTGCTCACGCCGCTGCTGACCCTGTGGCTCGCCGGCCAGTTCCTGGAGGTGCCGTTCGCATCGATGATGATGTCGATCCTGCAGACCGTGCTGCTGCCGGTCGTCGCGGGTCTGATCGTGCGGCTGCTGCTTCGCAGGTGGGTCGAGCGGGTGCAGCCGGCGCTGCCCTGGCTGTCGACCGTGGCGATCGCCCTGATCGTGGCCGCCGTGGTGGCGGGCAGCGCCGACAAGATCGTCGAGGCGGGCCTGCTCGTCTTCCTCGCGGTGTTCCTGCACAACGGCTTCGGCCTGCTGCTCGGCTACCTCGCCGCGTCGGGGATGCGGATGACGCAGCGCGAGCGCCGCGCCATCAGCATCGAGGTCGGCATGCAGAACTCAGGCCTCGCGGCATCGCTCGCCGCCGCCCACTTCTCGCCGCTCGCGGCCCTGCCCGCCGCGGTGTTCTCGGTCTGGCACAACCTGTCCGGGGCGATCTTCGCCCTCATCATGGGACGCCGCCCCGTCACGGACGAGTGACGGGAGGCGCTCCCGCGGTTCGACGCCGGTGAGCGGCCGATGCTGGCGCAGGACGTGTCAGCACGAGCGATAGACGTAGTCCGCGCTGCTCGGACCGAGGAGGTCCCTGTCTCGCAGGATCGTCAGCGGCGCGCGATCCGGCAGCCGGCAGACGTCCCCGAACGTCGCGGATCCTTCGTCGAGCGAATCCGGATACTCGATCTGCAGGACGTGATTGCCATACACGTCGGTGTACGCGCCGCACTCATCCCAGACACCGCACTCCTCGGTGACCGCGAAGTCGAACCCGAGCTCGTCGTGAGCGATCCGCGTGATCTCGGCGGCATTCTTCTGGGCGATGGCGAGCCCCGCGGCGTGCGCACGTTCCACATACGCCGTCGCGAGCGCATGCGCCCCGACCCGGTCGACGCGGTCGAAGCGCGTCCACGTGTCGAGGTTGTCGATCTCGACGGCGTCGAAGCCGTCCGCCGCGCAGCCATCGATCACGGGGCCGAGCACGTCGACGATGCCGTCCCGCTGGGCCGCGGTCGAGGGATCGAGGATGTACTCGTCGGGCCACTCGGGATCCACCAGGAGCCCGCCGGTCGCATCCCGCAGCAGCAGGTCGTCGCGTTCGAGCCAGAACGCGGCGTCACCGGGCTGCGTCTGGAAGCCGTTCACGTAGCAGACGTTGTAGGCGCCCTCGAGTGGCTCCGCCGTCGAGTCGCGTACGACCACGTCGATGTCCACGGGGCCGGCGCCGCGATCCACGCGTTCGTAGACCTCTCCGAGCTGATAGTCGAAGACGCCGTCGGTCGGCGGCAGCGTCGCCGCGCCGCTCGCGCCGGGCGGCTCAGTCGCGCCCGCCGCGCATGCGGCGAGCGCCGCCGCCGTCACCATGATCGCCGCGACGGACGCCGACTTCCTCACCGCGTCCTCGGGCAGCATCTCGACACCGACCCAGTCTCTCGCAGGCACCCGCGAGGGGCGCGCTGATCGCCGCGCGCCTACCCGGAGGTCCCGCGCTGCGCGGCGCGGTAGCTCGGCTCCCGCAGTCGGCGCACCCAGGGGTAGGTCGTGGATCCGGGGAGCGGATGCCGCACCGGATCGAAACGCAGCTCGGCCGAGTCCGCCTCGGCAGCGGGCCGGAGCAGGACGTCCGCAAAGGGGTGCCACTTCTCGGTCGGCGACGCGTGATAGAGCCGGATCCGCCACGGCTGCTCCTGGAGCGAGCGCCGCAGGCGCTCCAGGTCCGCGGGGAGCACCCGCGAGGGGACGCTCCGGCCGCAGATCAGCACGGGCCCCCGCGGCGAGCGGTACGGCAGGAGACTCCCGAACGTCGCGCCCGTCGCCGCGCGCCGCGGCACGAGTACGAACCGGGAGGGGAACCCGATGCCGGTCGACGCGAGCAGGACATCCGCGGTCCGCCCTTCGTCGGTGTGGAATCGCAAGGCGAGGCCGAGCACGTCCGGCAGTTTGTCGGGCAGCCCGACTCCCCGCGACAGCCGTGCGGTCACCTCGAGCGGCTCTGCCCGGGCCTCGTCGATCCAGGCGATGCCCGACGGCGACGCACCGGGCAGCCAGGTCGCCTGCCCCGTCAGCACCAGCCCGCGCGAATGGATGGGGCGCGGATGACGGACGCGCCGCAGCAGGGAGAAGAAGCCGCGCAGTACGGCTCCGACCACGTCCGCGAGTCCCGTGAGCATGCGGCCATTATCCCGGCCGAGCGATGCCGAGATAAGCCCGGGACCGGACACCAGACCGCGCGGTACGTGCCGGACGGCGCGGCACGGCACGAGACCGCAATCGCAGCACGAGACCTAGATCGTCGGATGCTGTCCCGCGCCGGAAATGCGGTCTCGCGGTCCCGGCGCGTTAGAGGGGACCTACGACCCCGTGGCCGCCCCTACTCCCTGCCCTCTTCGAGCGGGATGAGCATGGTTCGGAAGGGCCCTCCATCGGTGTGCAGCTCCCAGATCCGGTCGGCCACGTCATCGATGCCGTTGGGCAGCTGGAGACGGGGAATCGCTCCCGGGATCACGAGCTGCGTGACCCGGACACCCTCGTCCTCGAGGGCGTCGTGGAGCATCTCGCCGTACGCGCTCTCCGCCGGGAAGGCGACGGAGGTCCCGGCGAAGCCGGCCCGCGCCTTCACCGAGGTCCCGCCGTTGATCAGGATGATGCTGCCATCTCCCGCCTCCCGCATCGCCGGCAGCACCGCGCGGACGGAGTGGATCAGGCCGAGCGCGGAGAACTGCAGAGCCTCCAGTGCGAGTTCAGGGGTCAGCTCGAGGACAGGCTTCAGGTAGTCGCGAGACGGAAGCGGGCTGTACTGGAGGACCGAGATGGCGCCGAGGTCTGCTGCGGCACGACCGAGCGCGTCTTCGAGCTCGGCGGGCACACGCACGTCCGCTGAGTAGCCCTTGGCCGTCACGCCCGCCGAGGCCAGCTCCGCCGCCATGGCGTCGAGCTTCGATCGGTCGCGCGAGATCAGTGCGACCGAGAAGCCTTCGCGGCCGAAGCGACGCGCGACGGCCGCGCCGAGTCCCGGTCCGGCTCCGATGATGGCGATGACGGGCATGGCGAGCTCCTTCGGGCTGTGACGTTGCGGCGCTTCTACGGGCTTCACCCGGGGTGACGCGTTCAAGCGGAACTCCACCACGTTATGGCACCGAACAACCTCTGGATGCGGGTCTCGCTATCCGAGCGCCTCGATCGCGTCAGCCAGCTCCTCGACACCGCAACGCCCGTCGAGTTCGATGCTCGCGCCGCGACGGAGCCGTGGTTCCACCTCCGCCACATATCGGCGGATCTCCGTCTGCTGCTCAGCGGTGCGGCCATAGGGATTGTTCGTCCGCGTCGCCACGCGTTCGATGAGCACATTCACCGGCGCGCTGAGCAGCACCACATGATCGAAACGGTCATAGAACCGCCCCTGGTTCTCGACCGTTCCTGATACGACGAGGTCGTGATGTCGTTCTAGGAGTTCGCTCATACGGCGCTCGTCCCACAGTCCACCCGGCAGTTGCCAGCCGTCAAAGTCGGTGTCCACCGTGAGCAGTCCTCGACGTGCCAGCTCGGCGAGCAACGTCGACTTGCCGGCGCCCGACATGCCAGTGACAAGGATGCGCGTCATGCGCGCCAGCATAGGGATCGTCGCCACCGGCGACCGGCCGGCTACACGTTGAAGCGGAACTCCACCACGTCGCCGTCGGCCATGACGTAGTCCTTGCCCTCGATACGGACGCGACCGCGGGCCTTCGCCTCGGCCATCGAGCCGGCCTCATCCAGATCCGTGAACGCCACGACCTCGGCCTTGATGAAGCCGCGCTCGAAGTCCGAGTGGATGACGCCCGCGGCCTGCGGGGCGGTCCAGCCCTTGCGGATCGTCCAGGCGCGCGACTCCTTGGGGCCCGCCGTCAGGTAGGTCTGCAGGCCGAGGGTCTCGAAGCCGACGCGGGCGAGCTGATCCAGCCCCGACTCCTCCTGGCCGAGCGACTGCAGCAGCTCGAGGGCCTCTTCGGGGTCGAGGTCGATGAGCTCCGACTCGACCTTCGCGTCGAGGAACACGGCCTTGGCGGGGGCGACCAGCGCCGCAAGCTCGTCCATGCGCTCGGGCGAGGTCAGCACTCCCTCGTCGACGTTGAAGACGAACAGGGTGGGCTTGGCCGTCAGCAGACCGAGCTCGCGGATCGGCGACACGTCGAAGCCTGCCTGGAACAGCGTCTTGCCCGAGTCGAGCACGGCCTTCGCGTCCTGCGCGGCGGCGAGAACGGACGGATCCGCCTTCTTGCCCTTGACCTCCTTCTCGAGGCGCGGGACCGCCTTCTCAAGGGTCTGCAGATCGGCGAGGATCAGCTCGGTGTTGATCGTCTCCATGTCGGACGCCGGGTCGACCTTGCCGTCGACGTGCACCACGTCCGAGTCGGCGAAGCCGCGCACCACCTGCGCGATCGCGTCGGCCTCGCGGATGTTCGCGAGGAACTGGTTGCCCAGGCCCTCACCCTCGCTCGCGCCACGCACGATGCCGGCGATGTCGACGAACGACACGGGAGCCGGCAGGATCCGCGCCGACCCGAAGATCTCGGCGAGGCGGTTCAGCCGCGGGTCGGGCAGCTCCACCACGCCCACGTTCGGCTCGATCGTCGCGAACGGGTAGTTCGCCGCGAGAACCGTGTTCTTGGTCAGGGCGTTGAAGAGGGTCGACTTGCCGACGTTGGGAAGGCCGACGATTCCGATGGTAAGAGCCACGGGAGACCAGTCTACGCGGGCACCGTCCGCGGCCCGGACGGGCATCTTGAGGTTCCGTGGAGGTGCCTGGTGCGAACCTGGAGGGATGACCTCCCTCACCGAGAAGACCGCGTCTCCGTCCGCAGATCGGCGGTTCTTCGGTCACCCTCTCGGCCTGCTGACGCTCTTCACGACCGAGATGTGGGAGCGCTTCAGCTTCTACGGCATGCGCGCGATCCTGCTGCTGTTTCTCACGGCGGAGCTGTCGGAGGGCGGCCTGGCTCTCGACGAGACCACCGGCCAGGCTCTCGTCGCGATCTACGGCACGGGCGTGTATTTGCTCACGATCGTCGGCGGCTGGCTCGCCGACCGGATCATCGGCTCCCGCCGCGCAACGCTCTACGGCGGCATCGTGATCGCCGCCGGCCACGTGAGCCTCGCACTGCCGGGAGGCGCGTTCACGTACCTCGGCATGGTCCTCGTCGCCGTCGGCACCGGTCTGCTGAAGTCGAACGTGTCGACGATGGTCGGCGACCTCTACTCGCGTGAGGACCCGCGCAGGCAGTCGGCCTTCTCGATCTTCTACATGGGCATCAACCTCGGCTCGTTCTTCTCGCCGCTGATCATCGCCCCCGTCCGCATGGCCTTCGGCTTCCACGCCGGATTCCTCGTCGCCGCGATCGGCATGGCGCTCGCCGTCGCCTTCTTCATCGGCGGTCGCCGTCTGCTCTCCGCCGAGGGCGACGTGGTGCCGAACCCGATCCCCCGCGCCGAGGTGCCGAAGGTGATCCGGATGATCGCCCTGGTGCTCGCCGGCGTCGCGGTGCTCGCGGTGGTCGCCTCGCTGCTGCAGGGCGGCTGGGGAATGAACGCCATGATCGACACGCTCAGCTACGTCGGCCTGCTCGCGCCGGTCGTCGCGTTCGTGCTGATGTACCGCTCCCCCAAGGTCACCGCGCCCGAGCGCAGCCGCCTGCTCGCCTACATCCCGCTGTTCGTCGCGGCGATGCTGTTCTGGATGATCCTGGATCAGGCGGCCACCACGCTCACGACGTTCGCGGCCGACAAGACGGATCTGAGCATCCTCGGGGTGCAGATCGGCCCGGAGATGTTCCAGTCGATCAACCCGTTCGTGATCTTCGTGTTCGCGCCCGTGTTCGCGTGGATCTGGGTGAAGACGCACGATCGCCCCGCCGTCCCGTACAAGTTCGCGATCGGCCTTTCACTCGCCGCCGTGTCGTTCGTGGTCCTCGCGGGCGGCGCGTGGCTCGCGGGCGACGGCAAGGCGCCGGCCATCCTGCTCATCTGTGTCTACGTGATCCAGACTCTCGGCGAGCTGTTCCTCTCCCCCGTCGGCCTCGCGGCGACGACGCTGCTCGCGCCGAAGGCCTTCCGCGGCCAGGCGATGGGCCTCTGGTTCCTCGCCCCGGCGGCGGGGTCCGCCATCACTGCGCAGGTCGTGCAGGCGACGGAGGGCGTCTCGGATGTCGCGTACTTCGGCTGGACCGGCGTGATCGCGGCCGTCTTCGCGGTGGCACTGTTCGCCGTGAGCCCGTGGGTGCGCAAGCTCATCCACGAGGCCGACGAGGCGGAGGGCGTCCACACCTCCGGCGACTGACGCCCCTCGATCGGAGCCCCGGCGGCGCGCCTGCCGGGGCTCCGTCGTGTCGCCGCTCAGACTCGATCCGTGGCCCTGGACTTCACAGCGATCGACTTCGAGACGGCGAACGGATCCAGGGCGAGCGCCTGCCAGGTCGGGCTCACCAAGGTGCGCGACGGCAAGGTCGTCGAGACGGCCGGATGGCTCATCCGCCCGCCCGCCGGCCACGACGAGTTCCACGAGTGGAACACCCGGATCCACGGCATCCGCGAAGAGGATGTCGTCGACGCCCTCGGCTGGGATGAGCAGATCGAGGATCTGATCGGCTTCGCCGGCGACGACGTGCTCGTCGCCCACAACGCGAGCTTCGACATGGGCGTGCTGCGCACCGCCTGCGAGGTCACCCGCTACGACCTGCCCGCCTACCGCTACGCCTGCACGCTGCAGGTGGCGCGCAAGGTCTATCAGCTTCCCTCCTACCGCCTTCCCGTGGCCGCGGAGGCCGCCGGGTTCTCGGGCTTCGCCCATCACGACGCGGTGGCGGATGCCCTCGCGTGCGCGCACATCCTGATCGACGCGGCGCGCCGCTCGGGCGCCGAGGACGTGGACGGCCTCGCCGCGCTGATCGGCACCAGGATCGGACAGATCCAGCCCGCCGTGCTCGCGGCCTGAGGGCTGCGCGCGCGGCCTCCGGCCGGATGTCGGTGGCCCCGGTCATGCTGGAGCCATGGACGCACTCGCCCTTCTGCTCGTGATCGTCGCCCTCGCAGCGGGCGCGGCGATCGGCTGGTTCGCGCACGCGAGCCGCACGGGCCGCGACGCGGCCGAGGGTCGCGCGGCCCTCGCGGCGCGCGACGCCGAGGTGGCGGCGCTGCGCGAGTCGCTCGAGCGCGAGCAGGATCTGCGCCACGACGCCGTCGCGCACGCACAGCGGGAGCGCGCGGAGGCGGAGGAGCGCGCACGCCGCGAGAGCGCCGTGCTCACCGCCCTCTCCCCTGTGCGCGAGAGCCTTCAGCGCATGCAGCAGCGCGTCGACGAGATGGAGCGCGAGCGTCACAGCCAGTTCGGCACGATCGCCGAGCAGCTGCGGCGCGCGCAGGCCTCCGACGAGGCGCTGCGCACAACGACCGAGTCGCTCGCCGGCGCGCTGCGATCGACCACGGCACGCGGGGTGTGGGGCGAGGCGCAGCTGCGCCGCGTCGTCGAGTCGGCCGGCCTCGTCCGCCACGTCGACTTCGACACGCAGACCGTGCTGACCGGCGACGACGTCTCGGGGCGCCCCGACATGGTGGTGCGCCTGCCGGGCGACAAGGCGATCGCCATCGACGCGAAGGCGCCGCTCGACGCGTTCCTCGACGCGGCGGCGATTCCGGACTCCGCCGTGGGGGAAGACGCGCGCCGCCGCCGGCAGCTGCTCAAGCAGCATGTCAAGGCCGTGCGGGGGCACGTGGACGCCCTCGCCCGCAAGGCGTACTGGGCGGGCCTCACGTCGAGCCCCGAGTTCGTCGTGTGCTTCCTGCCGAGCGAGTCGATCCTGGCCGTCGCGCTCGACGAGGACCCGACGCTGCTCGAGTACGCGTTCTCCAAGCGGGTGGCCCTCGCCTCGCCCGTGAACCTCTGGGCGGTGCTCAAGACCGTCGCCTACGCCTGGACGCAGCAGGAGGTCTCCGACGAGGCCCGCACCCTGTTCACGCTCGGCAACCAGCTCTACGAGCGGCTCGGCACCCTCGCCCAGCACGCCGACGGTCTGCGCCGCGCGATCGAACGCACGGTCGACAGCTACAACAAGTTCGCCGGCTCACTCGAGTCGCGCGTGCTCGTCACGGCGCGGCAGTTCCCCGGCATCGACGAGACCAAGCTCGCCGCGATGCCCGAGCCCCGCCCGCTGCACGCATCGACGCGCCGGATGGCGGCACCCGAGCTCCTGGAAGCGCTGGGCAATGCGCCGCTGGACGAGCCCGCGCTGGACGAGCCCGTGACCGAATCGATCGCCCTGCGACTCGATCAGTCGCGGCTCGCGCCCGCGGAACCGCGGGCCACCGAGGAGAGCGAGCCGATCAGCCGGGGATGAAGCTCAGCAGCGCGGTGACCGCGCCCGAGAAGCCGACGAAGGCGCCGATGAACCACCAGACGCTGGGCTCCTGCCCGGGCGCGCGACGCACGCGCAGGAGAACATCGGGACGGCGAGCGGGGTCAGTGAACACCGGCTGCGCTGCGCCCTGATCGGCCACATGCTGAACCGGCGCGTGCTGAACTGACATACCTTCGCTCCCCCTGCTGTGTCCGAGATCCGCCGGGCCTATTCTCCCACTCCGAACCTCCGAAGTCGGTCACAGCTGAGTCACGCGTGGCGCGACACCCACCAGGCGGGAATCAGAGCCACTTCGACACGAGGTGATCGGACGAGATCCGGCGCATCGTCCCCGAGTGGCTGCGCAGCACGACGCTCTCCGTGTACACGTAGTCGCCCTGGCGGCGCACGCCCGCCACGAGCTGCCCGTCCGTGACACCCGTCGCGACGAAGAGCGTGTTGTTGCCGGCGACGAGGTCGTCGGCCTCGTAGACGTGGTCCATCTTCAGCCCCGCGTCGATGCCCTTCTGACGCTCCTCGTCGTCCCGGGGCCAGAGCCGGCCCTGGATGTGCCCACCGAGGGCCTTGATCGCGCACGCGGTCACGATCCCCTCGGGGCTGCCCCCCACGCCCACGCACATGTCGGTGCGCGCGTCGTGGCGCGCGGCGTTGATCCCGCCCGCGACGTCGCCGTCGCTCATCAGGCGGGTGCCGGCCCCGGCCTCGCGGATCTCCTGGATGAGCTTCTCGTGGCGCGGACGGTTCAGCACCGAGACGACCATCTCGTCGACCGGCTTTCCGAGCGCGTTGGCGAGCAGGCGGATGTTCTCGCCGATGGGCAGGCGGATGTCGACGACCCCGACGCCGGCGGGCCCGGTCACGAGCTTGTCCATGTAGAAGACGCTCGACGCATCGAGCATCGTGCCGCGATCCGACATCGCGATGACCGATAGGGCGTTCTGGCGCCCCGCCGCGGTGAGCGACGTGCCGTCGATCGGATCGACCGCGATGTCGTATGAGCGTCCGCGACCGGTGCCGACGTGCTCGCCGTTGTAGAGCATGGGCGCGTTGTCCTTCTCGCCCTCGCCGATCACGACCACGCCGTCGAAATCGACGGTGGACAGGAAGGCCCGCATGCCGTCGACGGCGGCGCCGTCCGCCGCCTCCTTCGCCCCACGGCCGATGAACGGCACGGCGCGGATCGCCGCCGCCTCCGTGGCGCGCACCAGCTCCAGCGCGATGTTCCGGTCGGGGTGGAGCGGGGCCATGTCCGTCGTCTGCATGCCCCGAGCGTATTGCGATCCGCGCCCGGATTTCCGGGACCGCGCACGGCAGGAATCCGCATTCTTGCCGATACCGCAAAGGGGCGCCCTCCGCGACCCCCGGCGACGGCATGAACGGCCGACTTTCCCTAGACTGGGCGGCGAATCATCGCCCACTTCCAAGGAGCACACATGGCCTTCGCCACCCCGGATCAGTACGCAGAGATGCTCGACCGCGCGAAGGCCGGCGGCTTCGCGTACCCCGCGTTCAACGTCTCGAGCTCGCAGACGATCAACGCGGTCCTGCAGGGTCTGCAGGAAGCCGGCAGCGACGGCATCCTCCAGGTCACGACCGGCGGCGCCGACTACTTCGCCGGCCACACGGTCAAGAACCGCGCCGTCGGTGCGATCGCGATGGCCGAGTACGTCAAGCGCGTCGCGGCCTCCTACGACATCACCGTCGCCGTGCACACCGACCACTGCCCGAAGGACGCGCTCGACAGCTTCCTGCTGCCGATCCTGGCGGCCTCCGAGGAGCAGGTGAAGGCCGGCGGCGCCCCGATCTTCCACTCGCACATGTGGGACGGCTCGGCCGTGCCGCTCGCCGAGAACATCGACATCGCCAAGGAGCTGCTCCCCCGCACCAAGAACATCGGCGCGATCCTCGAGATCGAGGTCGGCGTGGTCGGCGGCGAGGAGGACGGCGTCGTGCACGAGGGCTCGAACGAGGCCCTGTACACGACGGTCGGCGACGTCACCCAGGCCGTCGAGGCGCTCGGCCTCGGCGAGAACGGCCGCTACATCTCGGCCCTCACCTTCGGCAACGTCCACGGCGTCTACAAGCCGGGCGGCGTCAAGCTCCGCCCCGAGCTGCTCGGCGAGATCCAGGAGGGCATCGCCGCCAAGTTCGGCACCGGCGCGAAGCCGCTCGACCTCGTCTTCCACGGCGGCAGCGGTTCGACCGACGCGGAGATCGCGACCGCGGTGTCCAACGGCGTCATCAAGATGAACATCGACACCGACACGCAGTACGCCTTCACCCGTGCGGTCGCCGGGTACATGCTCTCGAACTACGAGGGCGTGCTGAAGGTCGACGGCGAGGTCGGCAACAAGAAGCAGTACGACCCGCGCGCCTGGGGCAAGGTCGCCGAGACGGCGATGGCCGCTCGCGTCGTCGAGGCAACCAAGCAGCTCGGCTCGGCGGGTCAGTCGCAGCGCTGACCCCCTCGCACGAACGCCCCGGAGCCTCGCGGCCCCGGGGCGTTCGTCGTCTGAGCGCGCGGATCAGCGCAGGGCGCCGATGCGGATCTCCGCTCCCGCGAGCCGCTCCAGCTGCGCCCAGACGGCATCCGCGACCCCGGGTGCCGGATCCGCGGTGCGCGCGAGCGGCGTTATCCGCGCGGGAAGGCCGCGCATCCCTTCGGCGGGACCGAAGTACTCACCCCCGGAGGCCCCGGGGTCGGTCAGAGCGCGCACACCCGACCACGCCGCCGCATCCTTTCCCTGCGCCCACGGCGTGAACGGGTTGCGCTGAGAGGGCGTCGTCGCGTCGCGGATCCCCGGTCGCTGCGGAGTGCGCGCGTCCACGCCCACGCCCGGATGCGCCACGAGCGACGCCACGGGCAGTCCGTTCGCGCGCAGCCGTCGGTCGAGCTCGTACGCGAAGATCTCGGTCGCCTTCTTCGCCTGCGTGTAGGCGAGCACGCCGACGCGCGACGGACGCGTCAGATCGTCGACCGAGACGTTCCAGCGGCGCACGAAGCCGGTCGAGGCGTGAACGATGCGGGAGTGCATGCCGCTCTCGCCGCCCGTCGCGACGAGACAATCCAGGATCCCCTCCACCAGCGCGACATTCGCGACCGCGTGCGTGCCCACGAGCAGTGGACGGCCGTCGGCGGTGAGCGCGCGACCGAACGCCATCGCGCCGCCGTTCAGGAAGACGCCATGCAGCGCGGGAAGCGCCGCGAGCGCCGAGGCGGCCGTCCGCACGGAATCGAGCGAGGCGAGGTCGATCACGACCGAGTCGAGCGCCGCGCTCGGCACGCGGCCGCGGATCGCCGCCTCGGCGACGGCCAGCTTGGCGGCGGAGCGCGATGCGAGCACGACGTGCGCGCCGGCCGCGGCCAGCTGCTCGGCCGCGAAGTAGCCGATGCCGGCGGTCGCGCCGGTCACGGCGAAGGTGCGCCCGGTCAGGTCGGGCAGGTGCTGAGGGTCCCAGGTCATCGTCTCTCCTCCGAGACCGAGCCCGACCCCGCTGCCGCCCTCGAGCGGCTGCTGTCGGCGGCGCTGGAGCTGCAGCTGGAGGAGGGCGGCCTGCAGAGCGTGCTGCTGTCGAACCAGGACGAAACCGATGAGGTGCGCGAGGCGAAGCGCGAGATCCTGACCACCTGGCAGGGCGTTCTCGCCCGCGCACGCGAGACCGGCGTCGTGCGGGCCGACATCGACGCGCCGCGCCTGCAGCGCCTCGTCTGCGGGGTCGAGCACGCAGCGCGGCTCGGACCCCGCGACGACCGCGACGTCCTGCTTGCCGTGCTGCTGCGGGGCATCCGCGCCTGACGCCCGCCGTTCCGCGGATGTTCCCCCGCCCTCGCCTGAGCGCGGTCAGCCGGCGGCGAGCTCCGCCTCGACAGCGGCGTAGAGCGCGCGGGACTCGACGAACCGGGCCTCGTCGTCCGCCTGGGACAGCACGACGGTGTAGACCCGCACCGTGCGGTCGCCGACGGCGACGTCCTTCGCCGACAGCAGGTTGCTGCCGTCGAGCGTTCCGGTCTTGATCCCGACGACGCCCGGATCCGCCAGCAGGTCGTTCGTGTTCTCCACGAGCCCCGCGCCCGGCAGCTCGACCTGCGCGGTCGCGACGATCTCGGCGATGACAGGATCGGCGAGCGCGAGCCGGCCCAGATCGATCAGGGCCGAGGGCGACGCGGTGTTCGCCGGATCGATGCCGGTCGGCTCGGTAACGGTGATCCCGGCGAGGTCGTGCGCGGCGAGGAACTCGGCGGCGGCGGCCGCGAACGCCGCATCATCGCCCCAGATGTCCTCGACGAGGATGTCGGCGTAGTTGCATGCAGATCCGAGCAGCATCCCCTGCAGCAGCTGGTGCTGCGTGAGCGTGCCGCCCGCGGGAACCGGCAGCGCCGACTCGTCGCGGGCGAGGTACTCCTCGTACGAGTTGTTCCACTTCTCGACGAAGAAGAACTCCGGGCCCGACTCGCCGACCGCGAGCGGCCGCGCATCCTGCACCATCAGCGCCGTGATCAGCTTGGTGATGCTCGCCATCGGCCGCGGGGCATCGGAGGGCGTCAGCACGTCCCCGTCCCCGTCCCCGATCGCGACCGCGGCGGCTCCCTCTCTCGGCCACGGGAGGTCGGCCGCCTCGAGTTCGGGAAGCGGCGCCTCCGAGGCCGCGGGCTCCTCGGCGACCGCCCTGGGCCCGTCGGGCGGACCGACGGCGGAGTTCGCGAAGGTCGTGATCCCGGCCCCGAGCCCGACGGCGAGCGCGACGAACAGCCCGAACCGCGCAAGGCGGAGACGACGGCGGCGACTCAAGGGACTCATCACCCTCAGTCTCACCCGTCCGGGCGCGTCTTCGGCGCCGACCCGCCCCGGATTCGTCCCTCAGCCGACCCTGATCCGCCCCCGATCGGGGCGGGACCCGTCAGCCGCCGATCTGATTCAGGATGGCGTCGCGCACCGCGGGATCCGCCAGCAGGGGCGTCGAGACCAGGATCGCCGCGAGCGTGTTGAACACGAATCCGCCGACGATGGGGATCCAGAACACGATCCAGCCGCGCTTGTGCGCGGCCCACGTCGCCCAGGCGGTGAGCGCCCAGCCGAGGCCGAGCGAGATCGCCGCGACGACCCCCCACACCCCGGTCGTGGTCATGGCGAAGTCATCGGGATCCAGACCGAGCGCCGGAAGCAGCGCCGCCGGATCCAGGATCGCGGGGATCGCGCTGAGGAGGCTCAGCAGGCCGTAGGCGAGCATGGCGATCGCGACGGCGCGGTCGACGATCCGGCCCGGCGTGCTCGGCGCCCGCTTGGCCGGCGCCGCGTCGGGCCAGCCTGACGGAGAAGCGGGTGCGGCTGCAGGCGCGGGCTCTGCGGGCGCCGGCGCGGGAAGCGGCTGGCGGATGCGCGCCGCCTGCTCCTCGGGCGTCGCGTACTCGCCGTACTGCGGGCGAGGCCGGTCGCCGAAGGGAAGGCCGGAGGTCGAGTCAGACACGGGTTGCTCCTGCTCGGTGCGATCGCGGAGGACGACGCCTCACGCGCGGCTCCGGCCGCCGAGCGCGCGCTCATCGCGGCGGCCCGTCGGGTCCTGGCGCAGCTCCTTGGGCAGCGAGAACATCAGGTCCTCCTCCGCGGTGCGCACCTCCTCGACGTCGCGGTAGCCCGCGCCCGACAAGTCGGCGAGGACCTCCTGCACGAGCACCTCGGGCACCGAGGCGCCGCTGGTGACGCCCACGGTCTCGACGCCGTCGAGCCACTCCTGGCGCACCTCGTCGGCGTAGTCGACGCGGTAGGCGGCCTTGGCGCCGTGCTCCAGCGCGACCTCGACGAGACGCACGCTGTTCGACGAGTTCGCCGAGCCCACCACGATCACCAGGTCCGCCTCGCGCGCGATCTTCTTGATTGCGACCTGACGGTTCTGGGTGGCGTAGCAGATGTCATCCGACGGCGGATCCTGCAGCTGCGGGAAGCGCTCCCGCAGGCGCCGCACCGTCTCCATGGTCTCGTCGACCGACAGCGTTGTCTGCGACAGCCACACGACCTTGTTCGGGTCGGCGACCTCGACGGTGTCGGCCTCCTCGGGCGAGTTCACGATGGTGACGTGGTCGGGCGCCTCTCCGGCGGTCCCCTCGACCTCCTCGTGCCCCGTGTGGCCGATCAGCAGGATCTGGAAGTCGTCGCGCGCGAAGCGGACCGCCTCGCGGTGCACCTTCGTCACCAGCGGGCACGTGGCGTCGATCGCCTGCAGGCCGCGATCGGATGCCGCGTTCACCACGGCGGGCGAGACGCCGTGCGCGCTGAAGACGACATGCGCGCCGGAGGGGACCTCGTCGACCTCCTCGACGAAGATCGCCCCCTTCGCCTCGAGCTCGGTGACGACGTGGATGTTGTGGACGATCTGCTTGCGCACGTACACGGGCGCGCCGTAGCGCTCGAGCGCCTTCTCGACCGCGACGACGGCGCGATCGACGCCCGCACAGTATCCACGGGGGGCTGCGAGCAGCACCCGCTTGTGTCCGGGCACGGGGATATCCTGAAGGGGCTCGCGACGAACCTGTGCACGACGTGCCGGGATGGCGGGCACGGGCAGCGAGATGGCGGTGGCGCTCACATCTCGATTCTACGGTCGGCCCCCTGTACGGGGCCCGAGCGGGCCCGGGACGCACGCCACGCGCGGAAGCCGGGGCGTCATGCGCCCGTACCGAGCGACCGAAGGGACCCGAAGTGACGTCGTTCCAGCCTGTGGCGGTGCCCGGCGAGGCGCCGCCGCCCGACAGCGTCGCACCACGCGACTCCACCCCCGACGCGCCGACCTCGATCGGCCGGCTGAACCAGACGATCAAGGGCTTCATCGAGCGGTGGGGCTCGGTCTGGGTCGAGGGCGAGATCACCTCGTGGAACGTGCGCGCCGGAGCGGTGTACGCGCGGCTGAAGGACGCGCAGGGAGACGCACAGATCTCCATCCGGATCTGGTCGAGCGCACGCAACCGGATGCCCGCCGACCTCAAGATCGGCGACCACGTCGTCGCCTGCGTGAAGGCCGACTTCTACCCCCGCGGCGGCGACTTCTCGTTCCAGGTGTCCGCGATGCGGCACGTCGGCCTCGGCGAGCAGCTCGAGCGCCTCGAGAAGCTGCGCGCCCAGCTGCGGGCCGAGGGCCTGTTCGACGCCGCGCGCAAGAAGCCGCTCCCCTTCCTGCCGCACTGCATCGGCCTCATCACGGGCGAGCGCAGCGACGCCGAGAAGGACGTCCACCGCAACGCCGAGCTGCGCTGGCCGCAGGTGCGCTTCCGCACCGAGTACGCGGCCGTGCAGGGCGACCGGTGCGTCCCCGAGACGCTGGCGGCCCTCAAGCGCCTCGACGCGGACCCCGAGGTCGACGTGATCGTGATCGCGCGCGGCGGGGGCGATCCGCAGACCCTGCTCGGCTTCAGCGACGAGCGCCTGCTGCGCGCGGTCGCGGCCGCCACGAAGCCGGTGGTCAGCGCGATCGGGCACGAGAACGACCATCCCCTGCTCGACGACGTCGCCGACCTCCGCGCGTCCACTCCCACCGACGCGGCGAAGCGCGTCGTGCCCGACGTCGGCGAGCAGCGCGCGATCGTCGCGCAGCTGCGCTCGCGGATGACGATGCGGCTCACCCAGCGGATCTCGCACGACATCGCGCAGCTCGAGCAGCTGCGCTCGCGACCCGCCCTGCGCTCTCCCGACCACCTCATCCGCACCCGCACGCAGGACGTCTGGCAGCTGGTCAGCCGAGGCCGCGACCTCGCTCAGCGCCGCGTCGAGCAGGGGCTGCTGCGCACCGCCGAGCTTCGCGCGTCGCTGCGCGCCCTGTCCCCTGCCGCCACGCTCGCGCGCGGCTACGCGATCGCGCACACCGACGGCAGCGTCATCCTGCGCGACGCGCAGCAGGCGCCCGCCGGCACCCCGATCGTCGTGACGCTCGATCGCGGATCCGTCGGCGCCACGTCGACCGGAGAGCTCCCGGAGGGCCCGACCACCGCGACCGGGACGTCGGATGCCGGAAAGTAGGATGGAGTACGTGACCTCGGACACCTCCCTCCCGGACGTCGCCACGCTCTCGTTCGAGCAGGCGCGCGACGAGCTCGTGCGCGTCGTCGGCGAGCTCGAGCAGGGAGCGCCGACCCTCGAGCAGTCGCTCGCCCTGTGGGAGCGCGGCGAGGCTCTCGCCGCCCGCTGCGATGAGTGGCTGCGGGGCGCCAAGCGCCGCCTCGAGGCCGCGCAGGCCGCGGGCGAGGCCGGAGACGACGCCTGATGGCCCGCGAGCCGCGCGTCGTCGCCGAGCTCGGCCGTCCGGAGACGCCCGAGGAGACCGCAGTCCGCAAGGCCGCGAACTCCAAGGCCTACCGCGAGAGCCAGAACTTCCGGAACCTCATCTTCGCGCTGCTGGTGACGCTCGCGATCGTCGTCGTCATCGTCCTGGTCGTCCCCCGCGGCGGCCCCGGCGAGCACCGCAGCGTCGACCCCGCCCCGGCGGCCGACGCCGCGAGCACCGCCTACGAGCGCACGGTGATCCTGCCGGACCTGCCCGCCCCCACGAAGGAGAACGGCTGGTTCGTCAACGAGGCGAAGGTCGTCCCCGGTGACACGCCGCGCTGGGAGGTGCTCTACGTCCCCGGCGACGAGAGCTTCCTGCGCTTCGTGCAGGGGTTCGACGCGGACGCGACCTGGGCCGCACAGCAGCTCGGCGGCACGGCACCCGCCGGCGAGGTCGTCGCGGGAGGCATCACCTGGCAGACGTACGAGGTCGATCCGACGCGCAACAAGAACGTGACGTACGCGCTCGGCACCCAGGCAGGCACCGACCACATCCTGCTGTACGGCACCTCGACCCCGAAGAAGACGGCGGAGATCGCCGAGATGATCGCGCCGCAGGTGCGCGCCCTGACCGAGGAGAGTGAATGACGCACGTGACCCCCGACGAGGCCTGGGAGAGCATGCTGGCCGGGAACGCGCGCTTCGTCGCGGGCGCCCCGGAGCACCCCCACCAGGACGTCGAGCGCCGCCACACGATCGCCGCCGCGCAGACGCCCCGGGCGGCGCTGTTCGGCTGCTCGGACTCGCGCCTGTCGGCCGAGATCATCTTCGACATGGGCCTCGGCGACCTGTTCGTCGTGCGCAACGCCGGCCAGGTCGCCGGCGACTCGATCGTCGGCAGCCTCGAGTACGCGGTCGAGGTGCTGAAGGTGCCGCTGATCGTCGTCCTCGGGCATGACGCGTGCGGAGCCGTCCGCGCGGCGATCGAGAGCACCCACGCGGATGCGCCGGTGCTGCCGCCGTCGATCTGGCGCCTGATCGCGCCGATCGTCCCCGCCGTGCGCCGCGTGCTCCGCGCGGGCGCGGCCGACGGAGTGACCCCCGAGACCGTCGACGCCGACCTCGTCGGCCGCGAGCACCTGCGGGACACGGTCACGGCGCTGCTGCAGCGCTCCGAGCTGATCAGCACCGCGGTCGCCGAGCGCCGCCTTGCCATCGTCGGCGCGAACTACCGCCTCGCCGAGGGCACCGTCGTGCCCGACGTCATCCTTGGCACCCAGCACAGCGACGCCGCCTGACGCGCAGCCCGAACCCCGAGCCCGATCCAAACCGGAGGAACGACGAAGTGACCGAGATCGAGTACCGCATCGAACACGACACAATGGGCGAGGTGCGCGTACCCGCGTCCGCGCTCTACCGCGCGCAGACCCAGCGCGCCGTGGAGAACTTCCCGATCTCGGGCAAGGGCCTCGAGTCGACGCAGATCGCCGCCCTCGCGCGCATCAAGAAGGCCGCGGCGCTCGCCAACAAGGAGCTCGGCACCCTCGACGGCGCGATCGCCGATGCCATCGCGGCGGCCGCGGACGAGGTCGTCACCGGCCAGCACGACGCGCACTTCCCGGTCGACACGTACCAGACCGGATCCGGCACGTCCTCGAACATGAACATGAACGAGGTGCTCGCCACCCTCGCCACGCAGAAGCTCGGCGCCGACGTGCACCCGAACGACCACGTCAACGCGTCGCAGTCGTCCAACGACGTCTTCCCGACCTCGGTTCACGTGGCCGTGACGCAGGCGCTGATCGAGGACCTCGTCCCCGCGCTCGACCACCTCGCCACGGCCTTCGAGGAGAAGGCCGTGCTGTGGAAGGACGCCGTCAAGTCGGGCCGCACCCACCTGATGGACGCCACGCCCGTCACGCTCGGCCAGGAGTTCGGCGGCTACGCCCGCCAGATGCGCCTCGGCATCGAGCGCATCGAGGCGGCGCTCCCCCGCGTCGCCGAGGTGCCGCTCGGCGGCACCGCCGTCGGCACCGGCATCAACACGCCGCTCGGCTTCCCGCAGAAGGTCATCGAGCTGCTCGCGGCCGAGACCGGCCTGCCGATCACCGAGGCGAAGGACCACTTCGAAGCTCAGGCGAACCGCGACGGCCTCGTCGAGGCGTCGGGTGCCCTGCGCACCATCGCGGTGTCGCTCACCAAGATCAACAACGACCTGCGCTGGATGGGATCGGGCCCGAACACCGGCCTCGGCGAGCTTCACATCCCCGACCTGCAGCCCGGCTCCTCGATCATGCCGGGCAAGGTCAACCCCGTCGTCCCGGAGGCCGTCCTCATGGTCGCCGCCCGCGTCATCGGCAACGACGCCACGGTCGCGTGGGCGGGTGCGTCGGGCTCGTTCGAGCTCAACGTCGCGATCCCCGTGATGGGCACGGCGCTGCTCGAGTCCATCCGCCTGCTCGCGAACGCCTCGCGCGTGCTCGCGGACAAGACCGTGACGGGCCTCGAGGCGAACCTCGAGCGCGCCGCGGCCTTCGCCGGCATGAGCCCGTCGATCGTGACGCCGCTGAACAAGCTGATCGGCTACGAGGCCGCCGCCAAGATCGCCAAGCACGCGGTCGCGAAGGGCATCACGGTGCGCGAGGCGGTCATCGACCTCGGCTACGTCGAGCGCGGCGAGCTCACCGAGGCGCAGCTCGACGAGAAGCTCGACCTGCTCTCGATGACGCACGCGGGCTGATCCGGTCCGGTCCTCGGAGGGGCGGCGGGCTTCGGCTCGCCGCCCCTCGTCGTCTCGGGCGATGGTCGAGCGGCTCAGCGCGACGGCCAGCCGAGCGCCGCGGCCAGCTGCTCCAGCGCCGGCAGCCCCACGGCGTCGTCGACGAGCGGGACCCGTGTGACCCGAGCGCCGAGGTCGAGGTCCGACAGCAGCTGCTCCTCGCGCGCGCGCCGGGAGGGCATGAGGTCGCCCGGTGACAGCCGGTTCGCCACGACGCCGATCAGGCCGATGCCCAGCTGCGTCAGCTGAACGGCCACCTCCCGGCTCTCCGCCACCGGCAGGGGCTCCGGCACGAGCACCAGCACGAACCCCGCACGCGCGGGGTCGGCCAGAAGATCCCGCATGAGCGCGAAGCGCTCCCGGCGACGCCGCAGCACGCGCCGCAGCTCCGCGTCGCGATCCGACGTGTCACGGATGCCGCCCAGCGCGCCGTACGCCACCGCGTAGCGCTCCGAGCGGTCGCGATTCGCGAGCAGCTGCTCGGTCCACACCGTCATCCGCTCGGGCATCGCGAGCAGGTGCAGCGTGTGGCCCGACGGAGCCGTGTCGAACAGCACCAGGTCGTACCGCTCCAGCCCCGTCTCCAGCGCCTCGGCGACCCGGTCGAGCACGGCCGATTCGTGGGTGCCCGGCGCGTGCCGAGCCGACTCGAGGTGGGCGCGCGCCGGCCGGTGCAGGCGCTCGGGCAGCAGCCGCGTCATGGACTCAGACACAGCCGCGAGGTGCGCGTCGACCGTGCGGGCTGGATCGATCTCGACGCCGTGCACCGCGCCCGCCCCCTGCGGGGACGACCACAGCGCGGTGATCTCGTCGCCCACCTCGCTCTGCCACAGGTGCCCGAGGTTGTGCGCCGGATCGGTCGACACCACAAGCACGCGCGCCCCCTCGCGCGCCCTCGCGAGCGCGATCGCCGAGGTGAGGGATGTCTTCCCCACGCCGCCCTTGCCGCCGACGAACACCGCCCGGCGCGCGGCGATGTCGTTCAGCAGCATGCGATGTGGTCCAGCGGACTGCGCGGGATCCCCGCGCGCTGATGCCACGCGTGGAAGTCCTCGTACACCGCGGGCAGCAACTCGGCCGAGTAGTACGCGGCGGGATCCGGCACGCCGAGCGACTCCGCGAGCACCACGAGCATAAAGTGGTCGTCCTCGTCGCGCCGGGCCCGGGCGAAGGTGCTGCGGTACGGGCCCTGGTAGTACTCCCTCAGCCCTTCCGCGAACGCGGCCCAGCGCGACGACACGGCGTCACCTCGCCACGGGAACGGGCTCGGTCAGGTGGTCGGTGAGATCGGCGTCATCGGCCTCCGGAGGCTCGGCCGCGGCGCGGCGCATGGCCATGATGCCTTCGACCGCGACCCAGACCGCCGCGACGATGATGATCACGTCGAGCACCAGCAGCAGCCAGTTGGTCTCGACACCGTCGTTCCAGAAGGCGCCGAGCTGCACGATCGCGGCCCAGAACGCGGCCACGAACACGATCGCGAGCGGGACCAGCGTGACGACCACGTTGCGACGCTTCCGGATCAGCATGATCGACACGATGATCAGCGTCAGCGACGCCAGCAGCTGGTTGGTTGTGCCGAACAGCGGCCAGATCGCGAGCCCGCCCGAGCCGCCCACACCCTGGCTGAACACGAGCCCGACGCTCACGACCAGCACCAGCAGCGTGCCCACGACGGTGTTCATGCGGACGCCGACGATCTCGCCCGCTTCCTGGAAGACGAACCGCAGCAGGCGCACGCCGGTGTCCATGGTCGTCGCGGCGAACAGCACGGCCATGGTGGCGAGCACGGTGGCCGACAGCGACGCCGGCAGGCCCAGGCCCAGCTCGATGATGTTGCCGCCGCCCTCGACGAACGCGTTCACGCCGCCCTCGTTGAACGCGCTGTAGATCTCGTTCCAGCGGGCGACGCTCTGGATGCCGGCTGTGGTGGCGATGATCGACCCGAGCGCGAGCATTCCCTCGCCCACGGCGCCGAAGTAGCCGACGAACCGCGCGTCGGGTTCCTTGTCCAGCTGCTTCGACGTGGTGCCGCTCGCGACGGCGCCGTGGAACCCGCTGATCGCGCCGCACGCGATCGTGACGAACAGCAGCGGCCAGATGTCGGGCGTGCCCTCGGGCACCGCGGTGTTGAAGGCGGGAGCGACGAAGTCGTTGCCGAAGAACAGACCGGCCGAGATGGTTCCCACGAACAGGATGGCCAGGCCGACGAACAGCTGAACGCCGTTGATGTAGTCGCGCGGCTGCAGAAGCAGCCACACGGGCAGCAGCGACGCGATGCCGGCGTAGACGAAGAGAGCGATGATCCAGAAGGTGGCGGGGCTCATCCCGAGGATCGGGTCGGGAAGCACGATCGGGAACGCGTCGCCCACGGCGATCAGCGCGTACAGCACGACGACGCCGACGATCGTCACGACCGTGAGGTTCCAGCGCAGCTTGTACACGGCAAGTCCGATGAGCACGGCGACGGGGATCGCGCCCCACGCCGGGATCACGGCGGACGGGCTGCCGATCAGGAGGTTCGTGATGACCACCGCGAACGCCGCGATCACCATAAGCAGCAGCAGCGCGATCACCAACAGGAAGACGTACGAGCCGCGTCGGCCGATGTAGCGCGCGGCGAGCGCTCCGATGGAGCGGCCCTTGTTGCGCTCGGAGGCCCACAGGGCGCCGAGGTCGTGCATGCCCGCGAAGAACACGGTGCCGATCGTGACCCACAGGAACGCGGGCAGCCAGCCCCAGATCACGGCGACGGCCGGACCGACGATGGGCGCGGCGCCCGCGACCGACGTGAAGTGGTGTCCCCACAGCACGAACTTGTTCGTGGGGACGTGGTCGACGCCGTCGTTCTTCTCGTGCGCGGGCGTGCGGAAGCCCGCGTCGAGGCGCAGCACGCTCCTGCCGAGGTACTTCGAGTAGATGAGGTAGCCGGCCGCGAAGATCGCGAGGCCGACCAGCAGCAGGATCACGGAACCCATGAGATGCCTTCCTGTCGTCATTGACAGCGCGGCGACAGCCGCAGCGTCGCGCCCGTGCCGTGGGCCGGCTCCCGGGTGCGACACACACATTACCGTGCACGCGGTGCGGCGAGCGCCACCGACGCGACCGGCGGATCGGACGGCCGCCGCGCGAGGGAGCGCCCGGGCCGCGTGGCCCGGGCGCTCCCTTCGAGGGTGGATCAGGCCAGCTCGCCGAACTCCAGCAGGTCGGTGACGAGCGCCGCGATCGCCGAGCGCTCCGACCGCGTCAGGGTGACGTGGCCGAACAGCCCGTGGCCCTTGAGGCTCTCGATCACGCTCGCGATGCCGTCGTGGCGGCCGACGCGCAGGTTGTCGCGCTGGGCGACGTCGTGCGTGAGGACGACCCGAGAGTTCTGCCCCATGCGGCTCAGCACCGTGAGCAGGACGTTGCGCTCGAGCGACTGCGCCTCGTCGACGATCACGAACGCGTCGTGCAGCGAGCGCCCGCGGATGTGCGTGAGCGGCAGCACCTCGAGGATGCCGCGCTGCACGACCTCGTCGAGCACGTTCGTCGAGACGACCGAGCCGAGCGTGTCGTA
Organism: Microbacterium paludicola; assembly: GCF_039529675.1. Classification (NCBI taxonomy): domain Bacteria; kingdom Bacillati; phylum Actinomycetota; class Actinomycetes; order Micrococcales; family Microbacteriaceae; genus Microbacterium; species Microbacterium paludicola. Next base: position 85,942 of record NZ_BAAANG010000003.1, on the reverse strand, counting down.
CACCGCCTGGCCCCACGGGTTCATCTTCTCGGCCTGGTCGCCGGGAAGATAGCCGAGCTCCTGACCGCCGACGGCGAACAGCGGGCGGAAGACGATGATCTTCTTCTGCTGCTGCCGCTCGAGCACCGCCTCGAGGCCCGCGCACAGGGCGAGCGCCGACTTGCCGGTTCCCGCGCGTCCGCCGAGCGAGACGATGCCGACCTCCGGGTCGAGGAGAAGGTCGATGGCGATGCGCTGCTCGGCCGATCGGCCGTGAAGTCCGAACACGTCGCGGTCGCCGCGCACGAGACGCACCTCTGAGTCCCCCGACACCCGGCCCAGGGCGGAACCGCGCTCCGACTGGATGACGAGCCCGGTGTTGATGGGAAGCCCGCGGACGTCCTCGTGAGAGGCGACCTCGCTCTCATAGAGGTCGGCCATGTCGTCGCCCGAGAGATGCAGCGTCGCGATGCCCGTCCATCCGGAGTCGACTGCCTGCTCGGCGAGGTACTCCTCCGCGGCGATGCCGAGGGATGCGGCCTTCACGCGCATCGGCATGTCCTTGGAGATCACGGTGACCTCTTGGCCGTCCTGCGCCAGGTGCATCGCGACCGCCAGGATGCGGCTGTCGTTGTCGCCGAGCCGGATGCCGCTCGGCAGCACGGTCGCGTCGGTGTTGTTGAGCTCGACGCGCAGCGTGCCGCCGTCGCCGACCGGAACCGGGAAGTCGAGACGGCCGTGCTCCACGCGGAGCTCGTCGAGGTGGCGGAGCGCCTGCCTGGCGAAGTAGCCGAGTTCGGGATCGTGGCGCTTGCCCTCGAGCTCCGAGATCACCACGACCGGGATGACGACGGAGTGCTCGGCGAAGCGGAAGAACGCCCGCGGATCGCTCAGCAGCACCGACGTGTCGAGCACGTAGGTGCGCAGGCTCTGCGCGGATTCGTGTGAAGCGGCCTTGCGCCGTGCGGTGGTGCTGCGGCTGCTGGCCTGCTGAGACATCGTGTTGGTCACGCCCCACTCCCGACCCGGGAACCTTGCCCGGCTTCAACGAGTCGACCTGGGGGCCACGAGTCGCGATCCTTGATGGCCGACTCGAACGGGCGCCTTACCCGTTGCCCACACGGTACGTCCGCAACCGACCGAATTACAAGGGTGTCATTCGTTACGAACAGATGAACCGGATGCGCGACCGCGGCCGGCGCGTCAGGAACGCTGCTGGGCGAACGCCGCGCAGGCCTCTTCGAACAGGCCGAGCGTCTCGTCGTCGGTGCCGACGTGGGGCGCGACGCGCACGGTCCCCGCCCGTGCGGTCACCGCCACGCCACGGTTGGCGAGCTCGGCTCCGAGCGCCGCGGCGTTCTCGGGCTCGAGCGCGACGATGCCGGCGCGGCGGGTCGGGTCGAGCGGCGTCACCACGGGGATGTCGTGCCGCTGGGCGATCTCGATCACGCGCTCCGTGCGCTCGCTGAGCGCCGCTTCGACGGCGACGACGCCGACGGCCTCGATCTCGGCGAGCGCGACGGCCAGGGCTCCCGCACCGACCAGCGCGTCGGCACCGCTGACCGTGTAGGCCTGGGCGGAGGACGCCGGCATCGGCACCGCGTCCACGGTCATCCCGCCCTCGGCACCCCGGAAGCCGGACAGTACGGGCGCGATGCGCGCCCGGGCGCGGGCGCCGAACCAGGCGAAGCCGGTGCCCCGCCCCGCGCGCAGCCACTTATAGCCGTGGCCGCACACGACGTCGGCGGCCTGCCAGTCGGCGTCGACCACCCCGAAGCTCTGCACCGCGTCGACGATGAGCAGCCGGTCGGGCCCGATCGCCTCGCGCAGCGCGGGCAGATCGGCGCGGTAGCCGGTGCGGAAGTCGACGTGACTGACCACCAGCGCGACCGTCTCGTCGTCGACCGCCTCGGCGACGGCATCCGGGGTCACGAACCCGTGGGGCGCGCTCAGCCACTGCGGATGAACCAGCCCGAAGGCGTCGGCGGCGCGCGTGATGGCAGTGGGGATGCTCGGGAACTCGGCAGGCGAGGCGAGGATGCCGCCCGCGAGGCCGTACACCGCGTGCATGAGGCCATAGGTGGACGACGGCTGCAGGGTGACCTCGTCGTCCGCCGCGCCGAGCAGCCGCGCGAGCACCGCCCTCGCCTCACCCTCACGTTCGGCGACGTGCGCGATGCTGCTCGTGCGCCCCGTGCCGAGCAGCTCGAGGTCGGCGAGCGCGTCGTCGCGCACGGCGGGGCTGAGCGGGCCGAACGCCGCCCAGTTCAGGTAGCCGGGTTCGACAGCGAACGTGGCCCGGAAGTCGTCAATGGTACCGATCACACCGACATTCTGGCAGGCCCGCCTGACCGACCGCCGACGAGGCCCCGGTCAGCCGCCGAAACGGCGGTCGCGGGTCGCGTAGTCGCGGATCGCCCGCAGGAAGTCGACCTCGCGCAGGTCGGGACCGAGCGCCTCCACGAAGTAGAACTCGCTGTGCGCGCTCTGCCAGACGAGGAAATCGCTCAGCCGCTGCTCGCCGCTCGTGCGGATGACGAGATCCGGGTCCGGCTGCCCGCCCGTGTACAGGTGCTCGCCGATCGACTCGGGCGTCAGGTTCTCGGCGAGCTCCTCGAGGGTGCCGCCGCTCTCGCTGTGGCGCGCGATGATCCTTCGCACCGCGTCGACGATCTCGTGCCGCCCGCCGTACCCCACCGCGAGGTTGACGTGAAGGCCGGTGTGGGCGCGCGTGCGATCCTCGGCGTCGCGCAGCGCCGTCGCGAGGTTGTCGGGCAGCAGCTCGGCGCGCCCAGCATGCTGGACGCGCCAGTCGCCGCTGTCGGCGAGGTCTCCGGCGAGCCCCGCGATGATGTCGATGAGGTCCGCGAGCTCGGCCGAATCGCGCTTTCGCAGGTTGTCGTTCGAGAGCAGGTAGAGGGTCACGACCTTGACGCCGAGCTCGTCGCACCAGCCGAGGAACTCGATGATCTTCGCCGCGCCGGCGCGATAGCCGTGCGCGACCGAGTCGTACCCGAGCTGCCGCGCCCAGCGCCGGTTGCCGTCGATCACCATCGCGACGTGGTGCGGCACGTTCTCGGGAGAGATCTGGTGCCGCAGCCGCGAGCTGTACAGCCGGTACAGCGGCCCGCGGCCTTCGGCCTGCCTCATGGTTCGCACGTCAATACGCTACTCCGCGCCCAGCGCTCTCCCCTGCGGGCGGGGCCGGGCATGCCCGTGCCGCTCGCGGCATGCATCTCGCCGTACGCTCGGAGCATGACGCACGCGCCCGACGACGACCCGACCTCCGCAGACGGCGTGCCCCAGCTGCCCCTGTTCGACGCGGCCGAGCGCGACGCCCCGGTCGAGATCAAGCCGACGTGGCGCGGCTGGATCCACGCGGCCACCTTCCCCGTCGCGATCATCGCCGGAATCGTGCTGATCGTCCTCGCCGAGGGTGGCCCCGCGAAGTGGGCGTCCTCGGTGTTCATGGCGTCGTCGCTGCTGCTGTTCGGCAACTCGGCCGTCTATCACCGGTTCGACTGGAGCCCGCGCACGAAGCTCGTCCTCAAGCGGATCGACCACGCGAACATCCTGCTGCTGATCGCGGGGACCTACACGCCCATCGCCGTGCTCGCGCTGCCGCCGGAGAAGGGGATGCTGCTGCTCGTCCTCGTCTGGTTGGGCGCGGTGCTGGGGATCCTGTTCCGCGTGTTCTGGATCGGTGCGCCGCGCTGGCTGTACGTGGCGCTGTACCTGCTTCTCGGCTGGGCGGCGGTCATGTACCTGGGCGACCTGTTCGAGGCGAATCCGCCGATGATGGTCCTCGTGATCGTCGGCGGCCTGCTGTATTCGGGCGGCGCAGTCGTCTACGCCCTCAAGCGCCCGAACCCCTGGCCCGGGCATTTCGGCTTCCACGAGATCTTCCACGTGTGCACCGTCCTGGCGTTCCTGTGTCACTGGGCGGGCGCCCTGCTGATCGCCCTGGAACCGGCCTTCAACGGTCCCGCCTGATACCGCCGTTGCGGAATCTCCGGACGGATCAGAACGGCTGCAGCGGCTGCCGTCGCGGTGCCTCTGCCGTGGCCTTCCGCGCTTCGCCACCCGCAGCGTGGGTGCCATGATGCCCAGGCCTGCGAATCTCTGCAGACGCGTGTTCATCGCACCGCCCTGCCTGTCTGCCCGTACGCTGCTCCGCTATGCGCGGGGATCGGCGTCGTCGTCGACTTCCGCTGCGGAGTCCTCCTCGGCGTCTGCGGAACCGTCGCGACGGGCAGCCTCCTCCTCCGCATCCAGCGCCTCGTTCGCCTCCGCGCGGTAGCGCGTGCGGCGCACCCGGCGCAGCATGTCGGCGACAAGCAGGGCGACCAGCACGACGAGGATCGCGATCACCGTGAAGCCCCCGGGTCCGGGCGTCACCAGCTGCGGATCGACCGTCGGCGTGGGCGTCGGAAGGGGGGTCGCCGCGAGAGCGTACATGGGTGGCTCCTGTTCTAGCCTGGAACCACTAAGCCTACTTTCGCGCCGATGTGCTGCCTGACAGTGCCCGGGCCCTCACCGATGGAGATCCATGACCACCCAGGCGGAGCTCGACGACCGCTACGGCCGCACGGCGCGCCCGGTGCGCCGACGCCTGCTGTGGGGCGCCCTCATCGCCGTCGCGGCGCTCGGGATCGGCTGGCTCGGCTGGACCGCCGTGTCGACCTCGGTCGAGGCGGTCTCGGTCGACGGCCTCGGCTACGACGTGCGCGACGAGCACACCGTCGAGGTGTCGTTCCAGCTCACCGCCCCGGAGGGTCGCTCGGTCGCCTGCGCCGTGCAGGCGCTCGACAAGGAGTTCGGCGTCGTCGGCTGGAAGATCGTCCAGTACGAGGGCGACGGAGACCACCGGATGCGTCAGACCGAGACGGTCCCGACCGTCGCGGAGGCGACGACCGGTTTGGTCGAATCCTGCTGGGTCACGTAGTCTGAGCCACAGATCTCACTGACGCCCCGGCAATACGCCGGGGCGTCTTGCACTATCTCCGTCCATCGAAGGGAGCACATCGTGTCCAACGATGCCCAGGTCACTTTCCTCACGCAGGAGGCCTACGACCGTCTCGCCGCCGAGCTCGAGGAGCTCTCGACCACCGGCCGCGAGGAGATCGCCAAGCGCATCGAGATCGCCCGCGAGGAGGGCGACCTCAAGGAGAACGGCGGCTACCACGCCGCGAAGGACGAGCAGGGCAAGATCGAGATGCGCATCCGCAATCTCCAGGCCCTGCTGAAGGAAGCAGTCGTCGGCGAGGCGCCGGAATCGAACGGCACCGTCCAGCCCGGCACGGTCGTCACCGCGCTCGTCCTCGGCGACGAGGAGCGGTTCCTGCTCGGCAGCCGCGAGATCGCCGGCGGCACCGACCTCGACGTCTACAGCGAGCAGTCGCCGCTGGGCGCCGCGATCCTCGGCCTCAAGGAGGGCGACAAGACCTCCTACCAGGCGCCCAACGGCAAGGAGATCGCCGTGGAGATCGTCAAGGTCGAGACCTTCACGGGCTAGTTTTTCGGTCGTGCAGTGAGCGTGCGCGATGGCCCCGTTCCCCGAGGAGCGGGGCTTTCGCGTTTGCCCGGGGCGCTGCCCCCCTGCGAACGAAGTGAACGTGCAGCGAACGTTGTTTTCTTTTCGGTAGTGCAGTGAGCGTGCGCGACGCCCCTGCTCCCCGAGGAGCGGGGTTTCGCGTCGCCGCGGGCTCGACCCCTTGCGAACGAAGTGAGCGTGGAGCGAAGCGACTGCCGACCAACTCGTCAACGCGACCCCGTCAAGGGATGGAGCGCAAGCGACAGCCCGCGAACGAGAGCGCCCGCGCGGAGCGTGGGCGCGAGCGTTCGCGCACGCTCATTGCACTACCCCGCGAAGCGGAGAAAGAACACGGCACAGCCCCTCGAGCACTCGCCCTGACGAGACCTGCTAGTCGGGCAGCACCTCGGGGCGGAAGCCCGCGTCGCGGAGGATCTGGAGCGTGAGCTCGCGGTGCTCCTTGCCGCGGGTCTCGACCGAGATCTGCAGCACCACCTCGCTGATCTGCAGGCCCTGACCGTGACGCGTGTGAAGCACCTCGATGACGTTCGCACCGGCCTCGGCGAGCAGCTCCGACACGCGCGCGAGCTGTCCCGGGCGGTCGGGAAGCGGGATCCGGATGGACATGTAGCGTCCTGACGCCGACAGGCCGTGCGCCACGACGCGCTGCAGCAGCAGAGGGTCGATGTTGCCGCCCGACAGCACGGCGACGGTCGGACCGTCCGCGCGCACCTTGCCCGCGAGGATCGCCGCGACGCCCACCGCGCCGGCCGGCTCCACGACGACCTTCGCGCGCTCGAGCAGCACGAGCAGCGCCCGGGCGATGTCGTCATCCGTGACCGTCACGACCTCGTCCACCAGCTCGCGGATGACCGCGAACGGCACGTCGCCGGGACGGTCCACAAGGATGCCGTCCGCGATCGTCGGCTGGGTGGTGATCCGGACGGGCTCGCCGGCCTCGAGCGACGCCGGGTAGGGCGCGGCGTTCTCGGCCTGCACCCCGACGATGCGCACCTGGCGTCCCTCGGCCGCGGCGCGGGCCTTGGCCGCCGCCGCGATGCCGGCGATCAGTCCGCCGCCGCCGATCCCGACCAGGATGGTCGTCACATCCGGAGCGTCGTCCATGATCTCCAGGCCCAGCGTCCCCTGGCCGATCACGACGTCGCGGTGGTCGAAGGGGTGGATCAGCACGGCGCCCGTGCGCTCGGCGTGCTCCGCGGCGCGCTGCAGCGAGACCGCCACCGTCGCGCCCTCGAGCACGACCTCGGCACCGTAGCCGCGCGTGGCGAGCAGCTTCGGCACGGGAACGCCCAGCGGCATGTAGATCGTCGCGGGGATGCCCAGCTGCTGCGCGCCGAGCGCGACGCCCTGCGCGTGGTTTCCGGCCGAGGCGGCGACGACGCCGCGCGAGCGCTCCTCCTCGGTCAGCTGGGCGAGGCGGTACGTGGCGCCGCGCACCTTGAACGATCCCGTGCGCTGCAGGTTCTCGAGCTTGAGGTGCACCGGCGCACCGAGCACCTCGCTGAGGTGCAGCGAGTACTCCATCGGCGTGTGGTTGATGACGCCCTCGAGGCTGCGCGCGGCGGCCTCGATCTCGGCGAGGGTCGGCACGACGGGCAGCGCCTCGGTGGGCTTCGGTGTGGGATCGAGGGTGGTCACGACGCGGTTCCGTTCTTCTCGTCCGGCCTGCCGGCGGCCCCGCCGCCGTGCCTGACCGGTCCGATGGTCTTCGGGACGGTGTCCCAGATCAGGTTCTCTCCGTGGACGGGCGCGCCGGTGCGCCAGGACCCGCTGGACAGGGTCACCGCCACCACGTTGACGAACGCGGCGAGCGGCACGGCGAACAGCGCGCCGGGGATGCCGGCGATCATGGATCCGCCCGCGACCACCATCACGACCGCGAGCGGATGCACCTTCACGGCCGACCCCATGAGGATCGGCTGGAGGACGTGGCTCTCGATCTGCTGGACGGCGAGGACCACGATCAGCATCGCCAGGGCGATGAGGGGACCGTTGTAGACGAGCGCGATGAACACCGCGACGGCGCCGGTCACGATGGCGCCGACGAGCGGCACGAAGGAGCCGAGGAACACCATCACGGCGATCGGGATCGCGAGGGGAAGCTGAAGGAAGAAGGCGCCGAGTCCGATGCCGACCGCGTCGATCGTCGCGACGAGCAGCTGCGTGCGCGCGTAGTTGATCACCGTCTGCCAGCCGTTGCGGGCCGCCTGGTCGACCGCCATGCGGGCCTGGGCCGGGAAGAGGCGGACCGTCCAGCGCCAGATGCCTCCCGCATCGGCGAGGATGCAGATCAGCGCGAAGAAGGTCAGCAGCGCGCCGGCCGCGAAGTGCCCCACCGTGGAGCCGATGGCGAGCGCCCCGCTCCACAGCGTCGACGCCTGCTCCTCCAGAAGGGCGAAGCCCTGGTCGAGGTAGCCGTCGATCTCGGCCTCGGAGACGCCGACGCCGACGAGGAAGTCGCGCAGCCCCGCGATCGCCTCGACCACGCGGTCGCGGACATCGCCGAACTCGCGCGAGATCTGCCAGGCGACGAGCCACACGAGCGCCGCGACGATGGCGATCGTGCCGATCAGCGTGATCACGATGGCGGCCCAGCGCGGCACCCGGTGCCGCAGCAGCCACGACATCGCCGGCCAGACGAGCGCGGTGATCAGGATGGCGACGAGCAGCGGGATGACGAGGAGCTTGAACTGGATGACGAGCCAGACGAGCACGCCGATGGCCGCGGCGACCACCAGGAGCCGCCACGCGTAGGCGGTCGCGATCCGGAGGCCCGCCGGCACGGCGTCGGCCGGCCGCGCCGCCGAGGGAACGGCGGGTCGCGGGCGGAACACGTCCCAGATCCCGGCGCGGGGCTTCTCGTCGCTCATCTGGGTCAGTCTAGATCCGCCCTCCATGCCGGTCCGGAATATGTCCGACCCCCTCGGTAGCGTGAGCCGGGTGAAGCAGCACCTGTCCCTCGCCGAGGCCCGCCGCGTCGCTCTCGCGGCCCAGGGGTTCGCCCGCCCGCGACCCGAGGTCGTCGGCACCCGCCAGCTGAACGCGGCCATCGCGCGGATGGGCGTGCTGCAGATCGATTCCGTGAACGTGTTCGCCCGCTCGCACTATGTGCCGCCGTTCTCACGCCTCGGGGCGTACGACACGGCAGACCTCGATCGCCTCGTGCTGCGCCACGGCGCCGGCGGACGGCCGCGCAGCACCGGCTCCTACGTCGAGTACCTGGCGCACGAGGCGACGTTCCTGCCGGTCGAGGATTGGCCGCTCTGGCGGTTCCGGATGGACGACATGCGCGCGAGGTACGGCGGGCCCGGCAGCTGGTACGCCGAGAACGCCGCGACCGTCGAGTGGGTGCGCGCGGACCTGGCCGCGCGCGGGCCGCTGCGCCCCGCGCAGATCGAGTCGGATGCGCACCGCGGCAGGCGCGGCCCCTGGTGGGACTGGGATGTCGTCAAGCGCGCGCTCGAGCTGATGTGGCGCTTCGGCGAGGTCGCGATCGCCGGGAGGCGGGGTTTCGAGCGCCGCTACGGGCTCGCCGAGCAGGTCGTGCCAGGTCACCTCCTCGACGCCGAGGTGACACGCGAGGAGGCGATCCGGGAGCTCGTCCACCGCGCCGCCCGCGCCTCCGGGGTGGCGGCGGCCTCCGATCTCGCCGACTACCACCGCATTCGCGACCGTAAGGCGGTGCTCGGCGCGGTGCAGGACCTCGTCGACCAGGGCGAGCTCGCCCCCATCTCGGTCGAGGGCTGGAAGCGGGGTGATGCGGCGCTGCCGGCGTGGGCGCACCGCGAGGCGGCGCTCCCCCGCCGCATCGATGTGGCCACGGTCCTCACGCCGTTCGATCCGGTGGTGTGGTTCCGCGAGCGGGCGGAGCGACTGTTCGATTTCGACTATCGCATCGAGATCTACACGCCCGCGCACAAGCGGCGGTTCGGCTACTACTCCCTGCCTGTGCTCGTCGACGACCTCATCGTCGGCCGCGTCGATCTGAAGGCAGATCGCGCCGCCTCGACCCTCCGCGTGCAGTCGGCGTGGTGGGAGGCGGGTGTGCCCTCGACGGCGGCGGAACGCGTCGCCACCGCGCTCCGCGACGCGGCGGCGTGGCAGGGCCTCGACCGCATCACGATCTCCACCTGGGGCGACGCGACCGACGACCTGGCATTCGTGATGCCCGACGCGGGCCGGCACGAGCGCCCGACCCTCGATCCGGAGCCCGCGCCGGCGGCCGACGAGGCGCTCGACGTCGCCTGAGCCGCTCCGGTCTCACCGATCCGCCACGGGCGGAAAGGGGCTGACGGCCGCGGATCCGCGCGGCAGACTGCAGGCATGCGACTCCTCGTCCTCGGCGGCACCGTCTTCCTCTCGCGCTGTGTGGCCGACGAGGCGCTCTCGCGCGGACACGAGGTCACCGTCGTCAGCCGCGGGGCGAGCGGATCCCCTCCCGACGGCGCGCGGCACATCGTCGCGGACCGCGATGTGCCCCTTCCGGTGGCGCTGGCGGGGATGGACGTCGATGTCGCGGTGGACGTCTCGTCCCGCCCCTCGCGTGTACGGTCCGCGCTCGCGCAGCTGCGGGCGGCGCACTGGGTCTACGTGTCGTCGATCAGCGTCTACGCCGACGAGCGGACGCGCGGCGGCGGCCCGGGTTCCCTGCCGCTGCAGGAAGCGCTCGACGACGACAGCGAGGACCCTGCCGACTACGGACGCATGAAGGCAGGCTGCGAGCGACTGATCGCCGAGGGCGCCGCATCCCACGCCATCGTCCGCCCCGGGCTGATCGTCGGGCCGGGCGACCGCTCGGGACGCTTGACCTACTGGGTCGACCGGATGCGACGCGTCCGGGACGGTGACGTTGTGCTGGCACCGGGCGACGCTGCGGATCCGGTTCAGGTCATCGATGTGCGCGACCTCGCGGAGTGGATCGTCCTGCTCGCCGAGCGGAGGACGCGCGGGGTCTTCGACGCGATCGGAGACCCCCGCCCGATTACCGACCTGCTCGACGACGTCGCCGCGGGCTGCGGGGCGAGGCCCCGCTGGCGCTGGGCGACGGACGAGCAGCTCGAGGGCGTCGGCGTGACCCCCTGGATGGGGCCGCGTTCCCTGCCCCTCTGGGTGCCGCGTCCCGACTACGACGGGATGATGACCCACCTCGCCGCGCCGGCTCGGGAAGCCGGCCTGCTCACCCGGCCCATCGCCGACAGCGCCCGCGACACGCTCGCCTGGCTCGAAGTGACCCCGGATGCGGCGCGCACCGGCCTCACCCCCGATGAGGAGCGCGAGGTGCTCGACCGCCTCGGGTGAGAGGGCCTCGGCCCGAAGCAGGCGGAAACGCGAGACGGCCGCCCGCAGAATGCGGACGGCCGTCTCGGTGACGCCTGCGTCAGAACTGCACGCGCGGCGGCTCGGCGATGGCGGCGCCGTCGACGACCTCGAAGAACTCGCGCTCCGAGAAGCCCAGGTTGCGGGCGAAGAGGTTGTTGGGGAACACCTTGATCTTGGTGTTCAGCTCGCGAACGCCGCCGTTGTAGAACCGGCGCGACGCCTGGATCTTGTCCTCCGTGTCCACCAGCGAGTGCTGCAGCTGCAGGTAGTTCTGGCTCGCCTGGAGCTGGGGGTAGGACTCGGCCACCGCGAAGAGGTTCTTCAGCGCCTGCTGGATGTGCCCCTCCGCCACGCCCGCCTCGGCGGGACCGCGCGCCGTGAGCGTCTCGGCACGCGCGCGCGTGACGTTCTCGAAGACGGCCTTCTCGTGCGCCGCGTAGCCCTTGACGGCCTCGATGAGGTTCGGAATGAGGTCGGCCCGGCGCTTCAGCTGCACCGTGATGTCGCTCCACGCCTCGTCGACACGGACGTTCAGCTGGACGAGCGAGTTGTACGTGGCCCACAGGTAGATGCCCGCGATGACGATGATCGCCACCACGATGCCGATAGGAATCAGCCATTCCATTGAGGAACCCCCCTAGATGATGCCCCCATCCTAAACGCGACACCCGACACGCCGCGTCGCCCATGTGGTGGACGCGAAGGCCCCGCCGATGTCGCCGTTTACTCAGTTACCTGACGTAATAATGAAGTACGGTAACAGTATGACGCCGACGATCCTCGACCACCTGCTGCTTGTGAGCGAGCTGTTCCAGCGCGACATGGCGCGCGCCTTCGCGGGCACGACGCTGACCGCTTCGCGCGTCCGCGTGCTGTGGCTGCTGCAGCACCGCGGCCCCTCGACCCAGCGCGAGCTCGCTCAGGAGCTCGACGTGAGCGCAAGAAATGTGTCGGGCCTCGTCGACGCACTGGAGGCGAGCGGGCACGTTCTCCGCAGTCCGCACCCGACGGATCGGCGCGCGACCGTCGTCACCCTCACCGATGCGGCCGCCGAGCAGATGGCGGCGATGCAGAGCGACCACGCGCAGCTCTCGGTCACCCTGCTCGACGCGGTCGCGCCGCAGGATCGCGAACCGCTCGAGCGCGGCATCGTCGCGATCGCCGCGCGGCTTGCCGAGCTTGTCGAGGCCGCCGAGCGCGCGGGCGCCGAGGCCGCGCGATGACGACGGCGATCACCGCGGCCCGTCCTTCGTTCTGGGCGCGGGCCGGATCCTGGGCCCTTCGCGCGCTGCGGCTCGAGCTCGGGATCTACGCCGGCATCGGGCGGGCGATCGTGCGTCGACCGGCGATCCCGGCAGGGGCCGCCGGGTTCTCGTACCACCGGCCGATCCTGACCATCCTGGTCATCTTCATCGTGCTGTCCGCCGTGGAGATCCCGATCTTCGACCTGATCGTCCATCGTTGGCCGGTCGTGCGGATCGTGGTGCTCATCCTCGGGATCTGGGGGCTGACCTGGATGGTCGGCTACCTGTGCGCGATGCTTGTGCGCCCGCACGTCGTCGGCCCCGACGGCATCCGGGCGCGCAGCGGCATCGAGATCGACATCCCGCTGTCCTGGGCCGACATCGCCTCGGTGGAGATCGCCCGCCGGGTGGACGAGGAGAAGGCGCCGCGGATCACCGATGAGGACGGCAGGGCGACGCTCGCATTGCGCATCGGCAACGAGACGAACATCCTGATCCTCCTCGAACGCCCCACGACCGTGAGGCTGCCCGGCCTCGCACCGAAGGGCGGCGAGCACGCCGTCGAAGGAGTGCGCCTCTGGGCCGACGACCCGAAGGCCTTCCTGCGGGCCGTCGGCACGCACATCTGACTACGCGAGCAGTCGGACTCATCCGTCCCCCCGCTGGGATTCGAACCCAGACTGCGGCGAGTTTAAGTCGCCTGCCTCTGCCGGTTGGGCTACGGGGGGCCTGTCCACGCTACCGGCGCAGACGGCGAGAGCCGCCACTCCGAAGGGAGTGGCGGCTCTCGTGCACGCGGGGCTTACTTGGCAGCGGCCTCGACAGGGGCCTTCTCGGCCGGAGCCACAGGGGCCTCGGCGGCCGGCGGCTTCGGGCGCGAGGCGTAGGCCTCGAAGAATGCGCGCGGCTGCGTGACGGCCTTGAGCTGCACGGTGTCGCGGCCGAGCCAGAGGTTGTGCCACCAGCCCCACAGCACGCGCCACTTGCGCTCCCAGGTCGGCATGGCGAGGCCGTGGTAGCCGCGGTGCGCGACCCAGGCGAAGAAGCCCTTGATCGCGAACTTGCCCGACTGGAACACACCGTCGTACAGGCCGAGGCCGGCGACCGCGCCGAGGTTCTTGTGGAAGTAGTCCACCGGCTGCTCGCCGCGGAGCACGGCGACCAGGTTCTTCGCGAGGCGCTTCGCCTGGCGGACGGCGTGCTGCGCGTTCGGCACGCAGGTGCCGTCGGGAAGGCCACCGGTCTTGTCCGGGACGGCGGCGATGTCGCCGGCGGCCCAGGCGCCCTCGATCACGTTCTTGTCGGCGTCGACCACGCGCAGGTCGGCCTGCGTCGTGATGCGGCCACGGGGCTCGGTCGGCAGGTCGCCGCCGCGCGCCACGGTGGGGTTCGCCATGACACCGGCGGTCCAGACGATCAGGCCCGACGGGTACGACTCGCCGGTCGAGGTCTCGACGACGCCGTCCACCGCACTGGTGACCTGCGTCTCGAGGTGCACGTTCGCGCCGCGCTGGGCGAGGTCCTTCAGCACCCACTCGCTCGTCGGCAGCGACACCTCGGGCATGATGCGGCCCATCGCCTCGATGAGGTGGAACTGCGTCTCCTCGAAGGAGATCTCGGGGTACTTGCCGACGAGCGACGAGGCGAGCGAGCGCAGCTCGGCGAACGTCTCGATGCCGGCGAAGCCGCCGCCGACGACGACCGTCGTGAGCAGGCGCTGGCGCAGCGGGTCGCCGGCGGGCAGGGCCGACGCCTTCTCGAAGTTGGAGATGAGGGTGTCGCGGACGTAGACGGCCTCTTCGACCGACTTCAGGCCGACCGCGTTCTCGGCGATGCCGGGGATCGGGAACGTGCGCGAGACGGATCCGGCGGTCACGACGATGTGGTCGTACGTCATCTCGTACGGCTCGCCACCCTCGGGGCTGATCGTCGCGGTCTTGTTCGCGTGGTCGATCCCGGTCACCTTCGCCGTGATGAGCGTGGTGCGCTTCAGGTGACGGCGGTGGGAGACAACCGTGTGGCGGGCCTCGATCGAGCCCGCTGCGACCTCGGGAAGGAACGGCAGGTACGTCATGTACGGGAGCGGGTCGACCATGACGACCTCGGCCTCCCCACGACGCAGGTGCTTCTCGAGCTTCCACGCGGTGTAGAAGCCCGCGTATCCGCCGCCGACGATGAGAATCTTGGGCACGAGTGAAGAACTCCTTGAATCAGGGTTTGCCCGGCGACCGCCGCACACGGGCCGAGCGGACGCGTCGCACAGCCGCGATGACGCCCAGCACCACGAGGATACCAGCGCCGCTGAGCGCGGCGAGCGGCAGCGTCCCCGTGCGCAACTCCTCCTGCGAGGGCAGGAACGACGAGCCCGCCTCGGGGCGCCCCTCGGCCGGCGGAAGCGGCGGGATCTCGACCGGGGCCACCGTCGGCGTCGGCTGCTGCTCCGCGGGCTTGCGGCGGTTGACCTCGATCCACCGCTCGAGATCGCCCATCGGGTTGCGGGTGGCCGCGGGCACATCCGCGGTGACGGCGGCCTCCGCGTCGACAAGGCCGTACCCGTAGAGCGGATGCGGCACCTCGGTCACGCCTTTGGGCTTGCGCGCGGTCTGCACGATCCGGTTGATCACGTCGATCGCGCTGGCTTCGGGATGGGCGCTGCGCACGAGGGCAGCGACGCCGGTGACGATCGGCGCCGCGCCGCTGGTCCCCTTCCACTCCTTCAGCACACCGTCCGCGGAGATGCCCAGCAGCTTCTCACTCGGCGCCGAGACGCCGATCGTGATGCCCTGCGTGGAGGCCTCCACGCTCGGCTTGCCCTCGGGATCGACCCCGGCCACCGTCAGCACGCCGGGGATCGTGGCGGGGGCGCCGACCACGTTCGTGCCGCTGCCGCGGTTTCCCGCCGCGGCGACGATCACGACGTCGTGCTGCATCGCGTACAGGAACGCGTCGTCCCACGACTCGTCCCAGCTCTGGGCGTTGGTCGTCAGGGACAGATTGATGATGTCGGCGCCGTGGTCGACCGACCAGGTGATCGCCTCGGCGATCTGCTCCACGAACGGCACGGTCGCCGAGTCGCCGAAGCCGACCGACACTGACAGCAGCTTGGCCTTCGGCGCGACGCCGATCATCTTGTCGGCGTCTCCCCCGTTGCGCGCCGCCACCAGCGAGGCGACCCAGCTGCCGTGGTTCCGATTGACCACGTCGACGGGTGTTCGGCCATCCTGCGCGCCGACGCCCGACACGTCGGTGCCACCGGCGACGGCCCCCTTGAAGGCCTCGGGCCCGTCGACGATGCCGGTGTCGATCACGGCAACCGTGACACCCTCGCCCTGGCTCGTCTTCCAGGCGTCCTTGATGCCGTAGTCGTCGATCCAGTACTGCCGGTCGCGCTCCGACGGCTCCTTCGTGGGCGACGGCGACGGCGAGGGTGTCGCCGCGGACCGCGGCGTCGGCTCGGTGTCGGTCGGGGGAACACCGGCGGCCGCTCCCGTCAGCATCGCGCCCGCGAGGGCGAAGGCCGCGAGGGCGAAGGCCGCCAGTCGCGCGACGCGGATCATCCGGCCTTCCCCGGCTCGGCGCACTCGCAGCGCGCAGGCGCCCAGGCCGACCGCTCAAGCGCGGCGTCGCCGACGGGGTTGACTCCGGGGCCCGCCGCGAGGGCGTGGCCGGCGAGGGCGTGCAGGCACTTGACGCGGGTGGGCATCCCGCCCGCCGAGATGCCGGCGATCTCGGGCACGTCGCCGTACGCCGCGCGATCGGCGAGGTAGGCCTCGTGCGCGCGGACGTACTGCGCGGCGAACTCGGGCTCGTCGGCGAGGCGCGCGGCGAGCTCGGGCATCAGCTGCCCCGCCTCGAGCCGCGACATCTCCGCCGTCGCGGCGGGATGGGTCAGGTAGTAGAACGTCGGGAACGGCGTGCCGTCCGGCAGCCGCGGCGAGGTCGCGACGACCGTCGGATTGCCGCACACGCACCGGGCGGCGATGCCCACGACACCGCGTGCCTCGCGGCCGAGCTGCGCCGAGACGACCTCGATGTCGACCGGTCGGGCGGGTTCGAAGGCGTCAGTCGTCACCCGTCAAGGCTACCGGCGACCGCCGTGTGCTCCCTGAGCCGGATCAGCCCGCCGGCGTCTCCGCGGGCGCCGGATCCGGCACACCCACGGTGATCTCCACCGCGTTCCTGGCCGTCGCGGCGCCCATGACCGACCGCAGCAGCCCGCCGATCCAGTCCGACTTCCGCTCCTCGACCTCGGCGCTGACGGGTTCGGGATCCTGCGGGGTGTCGGTCTCCTCGAGGTCGTCGATCACGAGGAAGCGAACCTCTCCTGGCTTGACGTAGTACAGCCGCTCGCGCGCCCGGGTCGTGATGTACGCGGGGTCCTTCCAGCGGTCGCGCTCGCGTTCCAGCGCCGCGATCTCGTCCTTCGTGACCTGGACCGATTCCTGCAGCGCGGCGATCTTCTGCCGCTGCTCGACATACGTCGAGACGGTCGGCGCGAGCACGAGGACCGCCAGCACGACGAGGCCCAGCATGATCGCCGCGAAGCCGGAGAAGCGGATGCTCCCGAGCCACTCGCGCGCGTCGGTCCGGCGGCCGGCGGGCGTGGCCGCGCGCCGGGAGGAAGCCCCCCGAGACGCGGAAGAGGGAGCCGTCTTCCTGCTCACGGCTCCCCCTCTCGTCGAACGTCAGTGCATCACGCGGTCGCGCCCGTTCGTTCAGCTGACAGCTGTCAGCTGAACCGCGGGTAGGCGCTGCGGCCGGCGAAGACCGCGGCGGAGCCGAGCTCCTCCTCGATGCGCAGAAGCTGATTGTATTTCGCGACCCGGTCGCTGCGAGCAGGCGCGCCCGACTTGATCTGGCCCGCGTTCACGGCGACCGCGAGGTCGGCGATCGTGGTGTCCTCGGTCTCGCCCGAGCGGTGCGACATCATCACGGTGTAGCCCGAGTTCTGGGCCAGGGCAACGGCGTCGAGCGTCTCGGTGAGCGAGCCGATCTGGTTCACCTTGCACAGCAGCGAGTTCGCGACACCGCGCTGGATGCCATCGGCCAGACGCTGCGGGTTGGTGACGAACAGGTCGTCGCCGACGAGCTGCACCTTGGAGCCAACGCGGTCGGTGAGGGCCTTCCAGCCGTCCCAGTCGTCCTCGGCGAGGGCGTCCTCGATCGTGACGAGGGGGAAGTTGGCGAGCAGCTCCTCGTAGTACGAGGTGAGCTGGTCGCTCGACCACTCCTTGCCCTCGAAGCGGTAGACGCCGTTCTCGAAGAACTCGGTCGCCGCGACATCCAGGCCCACCGCGATGTCGGTGCCGGGCGTGTAGCCGGCCTTCTCGATCGCCTTGAGCAGGAAGTCGAGCGCCTCGCGGTTGCTCGGGAGGTCGGGGGCGAAGCCGCCCTCGTCGCCGAGGCCCGTGGCGTAGCCGCCGGCCTTCAGCTCGCTCTTGAGCACGTGGTACGTCTCGGTGCCCCAGCGCAGCGCCTCGCTGAACGACTCGGCGCCGAGCGGCACGAGGAAGAACTCCTGCATGTCCACACCGGTGTCGGCGTGGGCGCCGCCGTTGATGACGTTCAGGGCCGGAACGGGCAGGATGTGCGCGTTCGGGCCGCCGATGTAGCGGAACAGCGGCAGGTCGGCGCTGTCGGCGGCGGCCTTGGCGACCGCGAGGCTGACGCCGAGGATCGCGTTCGCGCCGGTGCGCTGCTTGTTGGGGGTGCCGTCGGCCTCGATCAGCGCGGCGTCGATCACGCGCTGGTCGCTGGCGTCCAGGCCCTCGATCGCCGGGCCGAGCTCGTCGATGACCGCGTCGACGGCCTTCTGGACGCCCTTGCCGGCGTAACGGCCCTTGTCGCCGTCGCGCAGCTCGTACGCCTCGAACGCGCCCGTGGACGCTCCCGACGGGACGGCGGCGCGCTGCACGATGCCGTCATCGAGGAGCACCTCCACCTCGACGGTCGGGTTGCCGCGCGAATCCAGGATCTCGCGCGCGCCTACAGCTTCGATCAGTGCCACGGAATGACTCCCTCTGAGTGGACGCTCTGTGTGCGGGGCCCGCACAGCCCCGCGGCCAGTCTATGACTCCGTCGCGACGCCCTCAGGACGGGGATACCGCCCCGGCCGCCTCAGCCGGTCACACCGCGCGGGTCACGCGGCCGCTCCAGCACGTCGCGGCGGAACTGCCCCGTCAGGGCGAGCACACCCACGACCACGGCGAGCACGAGCCACGACACCGCGCCGAGCGGTCCGACGAGCGCCGGATCGGGCCTTTCGCCCACCGCGACGAGCAGGGCGAGCAGCCCCGCCGCCGCGTTCAGCGCCCCGTGAGCCACGACCGCGGGCCAGACGCTGCCCGTGCGCAGCCGGCTCCAGCCCAGCAGCACGCCCCACGCCATGCAGCCGGCGACCATGAGCAGCACGCCGATCACATCGCCGCGCCCGAAGTTGTAGCCGAGCAGGATGATCGGCGCGTGCCACAGACCCCAGACCGCGCCGGTCACCAGCAGCGAAGGCCACACCCCCAGCGGTCGCAGCGCGGACAGCAGCCAGCCGCGCCAGCCGATCTCCTCGCCGAACGCGGGGATCGCGTTGATCAGCGCGCCCAGGGGGAGGGCGATCAGCTGCCCCACCACCACCGCCTGGATCGGCACGACCGACAGGTCGACGCCCGCCTGCTCGAGTGCGCCGGCGAAGCCCGAGAACCCGACCAGGTCGAGTCGCACGAGACCCAAGGCGGCCGACAGGAACACGGTCAGCGCGACGATCAGCGGCGGTACGAACACGGCTGCGACAAGGAAGCCGATCGTGCGCCCCGCGGGCCGCAGAGGCCACATGCCGAGGAAGCGCATCCCTCGACCCCGTCCTGGCACGCGGGCGATCAGGCATACGACCAGCGTCGCGATGCCCGGGGCGAACATCATCACCGGTAGAAGCACGCCGACAAGGGGCGAGGCGAGCCCGTCGCCGAGCCACAGCGGCAGCGCGACCAGCCAGGCAAGCGCCACCGCCGTGCCCACGAACAGCGCCACGGCCGGCCACGGCACGGCCCCCGCGCCATCGGCCCGCTGTGCGTGATCTGCGCGATCCACTACTCGTCCTTCCTCTCGTCGAATCCACGGAGCAGACCCGCGGCGGTGGCCGCGTCATCCACCGTGATGGTGAAGACCCTCCCGTCGCGGCGGGTGATGCGCAGCGCCTCGCCGCGGCGCGTGACGACGCCCGTGCCGGAGCCGAGCGCGACGCGCCAGCCCCACCCGCCGTACTCGGCGAACGGCTCGACGTGCACGACCTCGGCGCGCGCGATCTCACCGCGCGCTATGCGGACGCCCGGCCAGGCCATGGCAGAACGCACGTGGAGCCCTTCATCGTCCACCCGCACCCGGAACACGATGGTCGTGGCGACGGCGAGCATCACGAGCAGCGTGACGCCGACGGAGATGAGAGATCCTGCGCCCGGCGCCCCGATCCGTCCGGTCTCGGTGACGGCGGCGACGACCGCACTGCCGAGGGCGAAGACCAGAGCGAGGCCCAGCACCACGAGGCCGGCGCGCGACACGGTCGCGGTCTGCAGCCACACGGCCCGTTCTCCGGGCGCGACCGGCACCGCGGCGGGCGGCTCGGGCGTCTTGCCGGCTGCCGGCGCGTCTCGCACGATCAGCCATGCGGCGAGCGAGGCGACAACGGCGAGCAGCACGCTGATGCCGAGCAGTGGAAGGATCTCGGGGGAATCGCCCGCCCCCGCGAGACCCGCCTGCGCCGCGAGAGCGCCGGTCGACAGCGTGCCGAGGAACACAACGAGGAACCACACCATGGCGGCAGAGACGCGCAGGGGTCCGCGGCTCCCGTCAGGCCGCGCTCCGAGGGCGGCGGGAGCGGCGATCAGCAGCGGCAGGCCGGCTCCCAGCGCCATGCTCAGCGCGGGGAAGGTCCACGCGGGCCCGAACCCGTCGGGGCGGCCGTCCGCGCCCCAGTGGATCGCGACGACCTCCGGCACACCGGGGAGGATCGCCAGCTGCGCGATCGCGAAGATCGCCGACACGACGATGGGCGCCGCCAGCGCCACGATGCGGAACCGGCGGATGGCGCGGTCTCGCTCTTCGAGCACGGATGTCGCTGTCATTGTGTCCTCCTCTGCGAGGGCGGGCGGGGAGTCAGGTGGAGATGTCGCGCACCATCGCGACGAGGGCCTCGCGCGGCACGCCCTCGCGCTCGGCGCGCAGCACCAGCGCTTCGACCTGCGCCCGCAGCGCGGCAAGGGGTGACGCCGCGTCGGTGATGACCGCACCCCGTCCGCGACGCATGTCGATCAGACCCTCGTCGCGCAGCTGCTGGTACGCGTGCAGCACGGTGTGCAGGTTCACGCCGAGCGCGGCGGCGACCTCGCGGGCCGCCGGCAGGCGGTCACCCGGCCTCATCCGCCCCGCGGCGGCATCCGCCCGGATGGAGGACGCGAGCTGCGCGAACACCGGTTCATCGCGGGTCGGGTCGATCCGTGCGAGCATGCAGTTATTCTATCAGAACTGGAACACTTTGCGCCGTGGCCATCACGACATCGACGTGCCATCCTCGCCGCATATACTCCGGCGCATGAGTGCGCCGCCGACCCTCGCCCGCCGTCTCGGCCTCGCCGACGCCGTCGCCATCGGCCTGGGCGCCATGATCGGCGCGGGCGTGTTCTCCGCGTTCGCTCCCGCCGCGCAGGCTGCAGGCCCCTGGCTGCTGGCGGGCCTCGCGATCGCGGCCGTCGTGGCGTACTGCAACGCGACCGCCTCCGCGCAGCTCGCGGCGGTGCACACGATCGCGGGAGGCACCTACGCGTACGGGCGCGCCGAGCTCGGCGCCTGGTGGGGATTCTCCGCGGGCTGGTGCTTCGTCATCGGCAAGCTGGCAAGCTGCGCGGCGATGGCGATGACCTTCGCCGCCTATGCCGCACCGGCCGGATGGGAGCGCCCCGTGGCGATCGCGGCCGTGGCGGCGCTTGTGGGAGTGAACCTCCTCGGTGTGACCCGCACGGCCCTTGCCGCCAAGATCATCGTCGCGGTCTCCCTGCTGACGCTCGCCGTGGCGGTCGCCGCGGGGTTCACCGCTCCCGCAGCCGCCGGAGGGGCCTTCGCGGGCGAGCTGCCGAGCGGCGTGTGGGGGCTGCTGCAGTCGGCGGGGCTGCTGTTCTTCGCGTTCGCCGGGTACGCACGGATCGCCACGATGGGCGAGGAGGTGAGGGATCCGTCCCGCACGATCCCGCGGGCGATCACGATCGCCTTCCTGGTGGCCCTCGTCGTGTACGCCGCGGTCGGCGCGATGCTGCTGTGGACGCTCGGCGCCGCGGGCACCGCGGCGTCCACGGCTCCCCTGTCGGACGCGGTCGTCGCCGCGGGATGGGAGTGGGCCTCCCCCGTCGTGCGCGTGGGGGCCGCCGCCGCCTCACTCGGCGCCCTGCTGGCGCTGATCGCCGGCATCGGGCGGACGAGCCTCGCGATGGCGCGGGAGCATGACCTTCCGGCGTTCCTGTCGGCGATCCATCCGCGGTTCCACGTGCCGCACCGCGCCGAACTGGCGGTGGGCGTGGTCGTGATCGCCGTCGTCGCCTTCGCCGACCTGCGCGGCGCGATCGGGTTCTCGTCCTTCGGCGTGCTGCTGTACTACCTCGTCGCGAACCTCGCCGCCTACCGTCAGGGCGCGGCCGTCCGCCGCTACCCGCGCTGGCTGCAGGTCCTCGGCGCCGCCGGGTGCGTGCTGCTCGCCTTCACCCTGCCGTGGCCGAGCGTCGTCGCGGGTGCCGCGGTGCTCGCGATCGGCCTGATCGCGCGCGCGATCCGCCTCCATCACGAGCGCGCCCGGGCCGCCGACTGAGCCTGCGGCCGCGGGGCCGCCTCAGACCGAGAGGCTCTTGAGCTCCAGCGCGTCGCGGTCGACGCCCGCGCGCACCGTCGCGAACGCCGTGTAGCCGTCCGCCGTGGCGCGCTCGAGAAGGGCCTTCAGGTTCTTCGTGCGCTGTTCGAGGCGCACGCGCGAGCCCTCCGCGATCAGCCGCGCCTTGAGCGCCAGCAGCTCGGCGACCGGCACGTCCCGGTCGTGCACGAGCACGACGGCCGGCGCGGCATCCGCATCCTGCAGCGAGACGAGATCGGCGATCCGCTCGAAGCCGATCGAGAACCCGACGGCCGGGACGTCCTGCCCGAGGAAGCGTCCGATCATGCCGTCGTAGCGCCCGCCTCCGCCGAGCGAGTACGACACCGACGGGTGCGCGAGCTCGAAGATCGTGCCGGTGTAGTAGCCCATGCCACGCACGAGGAACGGGTCGAACTGCAGCGGGACGTCGCCCGCGGGGCGCGCCGCGGCGACCGACTCGCCGATGCCGACGAGATGCGCGACGACCTCATCGGACACGCCTTCGGGCAGCGTCTTGCGGATCTGCGCCTCGCCGTACGGCAGGAGCTCGCGTGTCTGGGGCCGGTTCAGGAAGGCGTCGAATGCGTCCACCGCGGTCGCGGTCGCGCCGCGCTCGCGCAGCTCGGCGGTCACGCCCGAGGGCCCGACCTTGTCGAGCTTGTCGATCGTGATCAGGACGCCGGGGCGCTCGTCGGGCGCGAAGCCGAACACATCGAGCATCGCGTCGAGCGCGCGGCGGTCGTTGATCCTGACCGTCGCACCCTCCAGGGACAGCGCATCGAGGGTGTCGAGGGAGGCGGCGATCAGCTCGGCCTCGGCGCGTGCGGAGGCGTCGCCGATGATATCGATGTCGCACTGCATGAACTGGCGGTAGCGACCCTTCTGCGGCCGCTCCGCGCGCCAGACCGGGGCGATCTGGATCGACCGGAACACCGTCGGCAGGGCGGCGCGGTTCGTCGCGTAGAAACGCGCCAAGGGGACGGTGAGGTCGTACCGCAGCCCGAGGTCGGTCAGGGCCGCCTGATCGTCCGCCGCCGCGTGGATCGCCTCGGCGTCGAGACCCCGGCGCAGGATGTTGAAGGCGAGCTTCTCGTTGTCGCCGCCGATGCCCGCGTGCAGGCGCGCGTACTCCTCCACGACGGGCGTCTCGATCTCGTCGAACCCGTGCGCGCGGTAGCGATCGCGGATGACGGCGAGCACGCGCTCGCGGCGAGCCTTGTCGGCGGGGAGGAAGTCGCGCATGCCGCGCGGCGCATTAACGGAAGCCATAGCGGCTCCATTCTCCCAGATCCGCGGCGAGCCCCGAGAATCCAAGCCCGCCCTGAGAATCCAGTCCCCCACGAATTCTCGGCGCGGAGATGGATTCTCGCGGCCAAGTGAGGTGTGAGGGCGGGGGCGATCAGCCCTCGGCGGCGCGGATCTCGTCCTCGAGCAGGCGCAGGCGCTCGCGCAGCGCGCGCTCTGCGTCCCAGCCGTTCGCGCGGGCCGCGGCGGTGAGGGTCAGCAGCAGGTCGCCGAGCTCCTCCTCCGACTCGGGCACCGCCCCCACCTCGGCGGCGTCGTGGACGGCGAGCGCGATGTCGGCGCCCACCCCGACCTGCCCGGCCTTGCCGAGCAGCTTCTGGGCGAGCGCGAGCGACGGCATCGACCGGGCGACGCCATCCAGCACGCTGGCGCGCTGACGCTTCTCGGCGGCCTTCGCCGCGTTCCACAGCTCGAGCACCCGCTCCGGCGTCTCGGCGGTCTCCCCGGCGAAGACGTGCGGATGCCGTCGCACCATCTTCTCCACCAGGGTCGCGGCGACGTCGTCCACGTCGAACGGGGCATCCGTCGCGCGGGAGGCGATCTCGGCATGGAACAGCACCTGCCACAGCAGGTCGCCGAGCTCCTCGCGCATGTCGGCCGCGTCGCCCGACTCGATCGCATCGATCAGCTCGTGGCTCTCCTCCACCAGGTAAGGCACGAGCGCGCGGTGGTCGATCTGCTGCGTCCACACGCAGCGGTCGCGCACCGCGCGCATCGTCTCGACGGCCTCTCGCAGCGGGTCGCGTTCCATTGGCCCATTCTCCGCCGGTTCGCGGACCATCCGGCTCACGAAGCGGCAGCGGTGAGGCGATAGTGGCGCGCCCGCAGCGACACGATCACAGCCGAGAGCACAAGCGCGATGAGAGACCCGCCGAGCACGCCGAGGATCGCCTGGTCGCGGATCGCATCGTTCTCCGTGTACGCGAGGTTCGCCAGCAGCAGAGACACCGTGAACCCGACACCGCCGAGCGTCCCCGCGGCGACGATGTCGAGGAACCTGACGCCCGGTGCCGTTCCGCGCGGCCGGATCCGCATGGCGAGCCAGCCGAACAGCGTGATGCCGATGATCTTGCCGAGCGGCAGCGCGACCACCACTGCCCAGAGCGCGGGCGACAGCTCGGTCGGCGAGACCTGCGGGATCACGACGAGGGCGGCAACGAAGGCGAACAGCGGCAGGATCGCGCCGTTGATCCACGGCTCGAGGACGTGCCTCGCGCGCATCCCCGGTCCCTGCTGCACGGCGAGGCCGAGCAGCACGCCGGCGATGGTGGCGTGCACCCCCGACAGCAGCACGAACGCCCAGGCGGCGACGGCCGTGACGATCATCAGCACCACCACCACGGTCTGCGCGCGGCGCGTGTCGGGATCGATCCGGCTGAGGACGGCGAACGCGACCACGAGCAGGGCGCCGATGCCGAGCATGCCGAGGTCGATACCGTGCGCGAAGACGACGGCGATGAAGATGATGCCGACGATGTCGTCGATGATCGCCAGCGCGAGCAGGAACACGCGAACGGGAGACGGCAGTCCCCGCCCGAAGACGGCGAGCACGCCAAGCGCGAACGCGATGTCGGTCGCGGTCGGGATCGGCCAGCCGTCGGCCGTGGCGGGGTCGTGACCGGCGATCGCCAGGAAGACGAGGATCGGCACGATCACGCCTCCGGCCGCGGCGATCGCGGGCTGCACCGCCTTGCGCACGCTCGAGAGCTCGCCGCTCGTGAGCTCGTACTGCAGCTCGACGGCGACGCCGAAGAAGAAGATCGCCAGCAGGCCGTCGGAGACCCAGTGCGCGAGAGACAGGTCGATCGGCGTCCCGGGGACAGCGAGATGCACGTGGCTCGCATCGATCACCGCCTCGCCGAACGGGAGGTTGGCGATGAGCAGGCCGATGGCCGCCGCCGTGAGCAGGAGGACGGCGGGGAAACGCTCGGAACGAAGCAGGTGCATGTGCGCCTTTCGGGATGGGGCAGCAGGTCAGACGGGTCGCTCACCCGCCGCCGACCAGACTTCCCGGCACTCCTTCTTCCACCCTACCGGCCGGGCCCGACCCGCCGCCCGGCCCGGGCCCGTCAGGCGACCAGGCTCGTTCGATCCGGATGCCGCTCGAGCCAGCCCTGCACGAAGGTGCACACCGGCACGATCTTCACGCCGCGCTCGCGGGCGTCGTCGAAGGCACGGGTCGCCAGGCGGCCCCCGATGCCGTGCCCGGCGTGCTCCTCCCACACGACCGTGTGCAGCAGCGTCCTGGTGCCCTCGCCGTCGTCGTAGGCGAGCACCCCCGCGAGGTCGCGCGCGCCCGTTTCCTCGTCGATCACGAACGCCTCGTAGCGGGTGCGCGCGACGTTCTCCGCGACGGCGATCTCCGGTTCCATGGGCCCATCCAACCGCGCGCAGCGGACGCGCTCAAGACGCGGCGTCCTCCACCGGCTTCGGGGCCGGCCAGAGCGCGTCGAGCAGCTGCCGCACCCAGGCGAGCAGGTCGGCGTCGCCGAGCGGCTCGCCGCCCGCGGTCGGCAGCGGCACGACCATCGCCTCGCCGCCCGAGAGCAGCTTGGCTCCCGGGTAGAGGCGCTGCAGCCGCACGCGCATCGACTCGGGGAGATTCGCCGGTGCGATGCGCAGGTTGCGCCCCATCGCGACGACGTCGGTGAGGCCTGCCTGCGCGGCGCGGCGCCGGAGGCGGGCGGCCGCGATCAGGCCGTCGACCTCGGGCGGGGGTGTGCCGTAGCGGTCGGTGAGCTCCTCGACCACCAGGTCGATCGCGTCGTCCTTCGCCGTCGCGGTCGCCGCGGCGGACAGCTTCTGGTACGCCTCGAGCCGCAGTCGCTCGGCGTCGATGAAGGACTCGGGCAGGCGCGCCTCGATGGGCAGCTCGAGCCGCAGCTCGACGGGGCCCTCGGTCTCGTCACCGCGGAAGGTCGCGACGGCCTCGCCGATCATCCGCAGGTAGAGGTCGAAGCCGACGCCCGCGATGTGACCGGCCTGCTCGGCGCCGAGCAGGTTGCCCGCGCCACGCAGCTCGAGGTCCTTCATCGCCACCTGGATGCCCGAGCCGAGGTCGTTGTGCACGGCGATCGTCTGCAGGCGGTCGGCGGCGGTCTCGCTCAGCGGCTTGTTCTCGTCGTACACGAAGTACGCGTAGGCGCGCTCGCGTCCGCGGCCGACGCGCCCGCGCAGCTGGTGGAGCTGCGCGAGGCCGTACTTGTCGGCGCGATCGATGATGATCGTGTTCGCGTTGGTGATGTCGATGCCGGTCTCGATGATCGTCGTGCAGACGAGCACGTCGAACTTGCGCTCCCAGAAGTCGTCGACGACCTGCTCGAGCTGGTGCTCGCCCATCTTCCCGTGCGCGATCGCGATGCGGGCATCCGGCACCAGCTCGGCGAGATGCGCGGCGACCGCGTTGATCGAGGTGACGCGGTTGTGGACGTAGAACACCTGCCCCTCGCGCAGCAGCTCGCGCCGGATCGCGGCGGAGATCTGCTTGTCGTTGCGCGGGCCGACGTACGACAGGATCGGATGCCGGTCCTCGGGCGGGGTCGCGAGCGTGGACATCTCGCGGATGCCGGTGACCGCCATCTCGAGCGTGCGCGGGATCGGCGTGGCCGACATCGCGAGGATGTCGACGTTGGTCTTGAGCTTCTTGAGCTGGTCCTTGTGCTCGACGCCGAAGCGCTGCTCCTCGTCGATGATCATCAGGCCAAGGTCCTTGAAGATCACCTGGTCGGTCAGGATGCGGTGCGTGCCGATCACCATGTCGACCGTGCCGTCGAGAAGGCCGTCGAGGGTCTTGCGTGCCTCGGTGGCGGTCTGGAAGCGCGAGAGCGGCTTGACCACGACCGGGAACCCGGCGAAGCGCTCCTGGAAGGTCTCGAGGTGCTGCTTCACAAGCAGCGTCGTCGGCACGAGCATCGCGACCTGCTTGCCGTCCTGGATCGCCTTGAACGCCGCGCGCACCGCGACCTCGGTCTTGCCGAAGCCCACGTCGCCGGACAGCAGGCGGTCCATCGGGATCGGGCGCTCCATGTCGCGCTTGACCTCGTCGATGGTCTGCAGCTGGTCGGGGGTCTCCGCGAACGGGAACGCCTCCTCCAGCTCGCGCTGCCACGGGGTGTCGGGCCCGAACGCGTGTCCCTTCGCCGCCATGCGCGCCGAGTACAGCTTCACCAGCTCGACGGCGATGTCGCGCACCGCACGGCGGGCCTTGCCCTTCGCCTGGGCCCAGTCGCTGCCGCCCATCTTCGACAGCGTGGGCGCCTCGCCGCCGACGTACTTCGACAGCAGGTCGAGCTGGTCGGTCGGCACGTACAGCTTGTCGCCCGGGTAGCCGCGCTTCGACGGCGCGTACTCGAGCACGAGGTAGTCGCGCTCGCTCTTGACCGCGTTGCGGCCACCGCTCGAGACCTGGCGCTTGGTCATCTCCACGAAGCGGCCGATTCCGTGCGTCGCGTGGACGACGTGGTCGCCGGGCTTGAGCTGCAGCGGATCCACGACGTTGCGCCGACGCGAGGCGAGCTTCTTCACGACGCGGGCGTCGCCGCCGATCGTGCGCCCGTAGAACTCGGTCTCGGTCAGCAGGGCGAGCTTCGCCTCGGCGACCTCGAAGCCGCGCTCGACGCTGGCCTGCGTCAGGATGGCGACGCCCGGTTCGGGGGCGTCGTCGAGCGACTCGACGATGCGCGCCGCGAGCCCGCGCTCCGCGAGCACGTCGCGCGCGCGCTCGACGAGGCCCGCGCCGCTCGCGGCCACGACGACGTGCCAGCCGTCCGCGAGTCGCGCTGCGATGTGCTCGACCGCACCGTCGACGTTGCCCGCGAACGACGGGACGGCGGAGCCGCGGATGCGGAACGCCGATCGGCCGTCCTCCGAGTAGACCTCGGGGGCCGTCTTCACCCCGTCGTCGGCGAGGGCGTCGAGCTCGGCCGCGATGTCGGCGGCGCCCGAGTCGAACGGGCTCAGCGTCCACCACACGCCGCGGCGGTCGCGGACGTCGTCGTGAAGGCGCGAGATCGGCAGGAAGTCGCCGGCGTCGAGGTTGATCGGCGCCCGCGCTCCGCTGGTGGCGGCGCTCCATGCCGCCTCGAGGAACTCGCGGTTCGTCTCCCCCAGGGTGATCGCGCGCGAGACAGCGCGCTCGGGGTCGACGAGCGCGACGGCCGCGCCCTCCGGCAGGTACTCGACGATGGACACCAGCGGGCCGGCGACGACGGGAGTGAGCGACTCCATGCCGTCGACGGGGATCCCCTGCCCCATCTTCTCGAGCATCTGCGCGATGCCGGGGAACTCGTGCTGGAGCTCGCGCGCGCGACCCCGCACGTCGTCCGTGAGCAGCAGCTCGCGGCTCGGGACAAGCTCGACATCCCGGATCTCCCCCGGCAGCGACCGCTGGTCGGCGACCGAGAACGCGCGGATCTGATCCACCTCGTCCCCGAAGAACTCCACCCGGTAGGGGTGATCGGCGATCGGCGGGAAGACATCCAGGATGCCGCCGCGCACGGCGAACTCGCCGCGGCGGGAGACCATGTCGACGCGGGCGTACGCGAGCTCGACGAGCCGGCGGACCACCTCATCCAGCTCGGCACCGCGCTCGCCCACCGCAAGCCGGATCGGGGCCGCGTCGCCCAGCCCCCGCGCGATCGGCTGGATCGCCGAGCGCACCGAGGTCGTGATCACGAGCGGGGCGGATCCATCCCACGTCGCGAGCCGGCGCAGGGTCGCCAGGCGGCGCCCCACGGTCTCGGGGCTCGGGCTGAGGCGCTCGTGCGGCAGCGTCTCCCACGACGGGAAGTCGCGCACCTCCGCCTCGGGCATGACGGCGCTCAGCGCCGCCGCGAGGCTCTCGGCCCGCCTGCCGGTCGCCGCGATCGCCAGCAGTACGGGCGGATGCCCCGCCCGCACTCGGCGCGCAAGCAGCGCGGCGAGGGCCGGGGCATCGAGCCCGTCGACGAGCGAGAGGTCGGCATCGACCGCGGATGCCGCAAGAGCGTCCCGGAACGATTCGGCGGTCTCGAGGGCGCGCAGAATCCCCTGAACAGTCACTTCTTTATTTTAGGTGGTGCATTGGGGAGCGGGATCGACCGCTGCGCGCCCGCGCAAGCGCGGACACTCCCGTTCGATGTGCTGTCGCTTCGCTCCATCGACGACGGACGTCGCGTTATGGAGATGGTCGGCAGTCGCTGCGCTCCACGCTCGCTTCGCTCGCTTCGCTCGCACCTGGGGCGCACATCACCGGGGCCGGGTGGCGCACATCCCCGTGCGGCGTGGGGCGGCATGGCACACGTCCCAGGGCCCACGTGGCGCACGTCCGTCCCAGGGCAACGTGCCCGCACATCCCTAGGATTGGCCCGTGAGCTCACCCCAGCAGCCGCCGATCCCGCCCGTCCCCCCGCCGCCCGCCCCGGGTGGCTGGCAGCAGCCCGCCGGGTACGGCGCCCCCGGGTACGGAGCGCCCGCCGCGCCGTATCAGCCGCCGCAGGACCCGCGCTACGCCCAGTACCTGCAGGCTCCGCCCGCGCCGAAGCCGTCGAGCGGTCTCGGCATGGTCGCGCTCATCCTGTCCCTCGTCGCGACGATCGGCGGGAGCATCCTGCTCGCCGTCGCGCTGTCCGCGATCGGCAACGGGCTCGGGGCGCGATTCGAGACGATCACCCCCGGCAGCGGGATGGAGGTCCTCACCCCGGTGCGCGACTGGGTGCTCGTCGCGGAGATCGCGGCATGGGGCGGCACCGCACTCGGCATCTGGGCGCTCGTGCAGGGAATCGTCGCGGTCGCCAAGCGTCGCGGCCGCGGCCCCGGGATCGCGGCGATCGTGATCGCCGCCCTCGGTCCGTTCATCGCGGTGGCGGCGGCATTCCTCGGCGCGGTCGCGGGCGTCGCCGGATCCGGCGCGGTCTGATCCGGGCGCCTACGCCTTCGGCGCGTGGTGCTTCTGCTGCGCGGCGAGGAGGCCTTCCTCGACGATCTGCTCGACCGCGTCGGCGGCATCCGAGATCAGGATGGGCAGCGTCTGGCGGTCCTGGGCGCTGAACGGGTCGAGCACCCAGTCGGCCGGGTCCTGGCGACCGGGCGGCCGGCCGATGCCGACCCGCACCCGCGCGAATTCGGGGGTGCCGAGAGCCTTGGCGACGTCGCGGACGCCGTTGTGTCCGCCGTGCCCGCCGCCGATCTTGAGGCGCACCGTGTCGAACGGGATGTCGAGCTCGTCGTGCACGACGATCACGCGCTCCGGTGCGGTGCCGTAGAACCGGGCGAGGTTCGCCACCGGCCCGCCGGAGACGTTCATGAACGAGTTCGGCTTGGCGATCACGAGCTTCGCGCCGCCCGGACGCAGCCATGTCTCGGCGACACGCGCGTTCGCTTTGTGCTGCTTGAACGGCTCGCGCCGCCGGCCGGCAAGCTCGTCCATCACCATCTGACCGACGTTGTGCCGGGTCGCCTCGTAACGAGGGCCGGGGTTGCCCAGCCCGACGATCAGCCACGTGTCTGCCATGGCGTCATCCTCTCAGTGCGCGCGGACATGCGAAGAGGGGACGCGATCTCTCGCGCCCCCTCTTCGACAGGTATCCGATTACTCGGCCGACTCGGCCTCGCCGGCCTCGGGGGCCTCAGCGGCGTCGCCCTCGGTCTCACCCTCGGCGTCCGACGTGGTGTCGAGCTGCGGCGTCGAGACGGCGACGACGAGCGTCTCCGGGTCGGCGACGAGCGTGGCGCCGGCGGGGAGCTCGACCTGACCGGCCGTGACGTGCGCGCCGTCCTCCAGACCCTCGACGTTCACGACGAGGTGCTCGGGGATGCTGATCGCCTCGACCTCGATCGACAGCGTGTTGGCTTCGAGGTTCGCGATCGTGCCGGCGAAGGTCTCGCCCTCGACCTGGACCGGGACGTCGACCGTGACCTTCTCGCCCTTGCGCAGGACGACGAGGTCGACGTGCTCGATGACCTGGCGCACCGGGTCGCGCTGCACGTCCTTGACGAGCGCCAGCTGCGTGGTGCCCTCGAACTTCAGCTCGACGATCGGGTTCGCGTAACGGACGAGCAGCAGCGTCTCGTGACCCGGCAGGGCCAGGTGCACGGGCTCGGTGCCGTGGCCGTACAGGACGGCGGGGATCTGGTGGGCGGCGCGCAGGCGGCGGGCGAAGCCCTTGCCGAACTGGGTGCGCACCTCGGCTGCGAGCGTCTTCTGCTCCGACATGGTGGTATCTCCTCGTGGACGCGCGAAACAGGATGATCCGCGCGATGGTCTGTGGGATGTCTCGACCCAGGCGTCCGGCAGTCACTGCGCAACGCATGGGGAGAGCCACGAGGCCCACCCGCGTCGATAACGGCTGAGCACGCGCGTACGCGGCTCGCCCTCGCCGAGGTCGTTTTCCATCGTACCCGACGAACGGTTACCGTTGTGACGTGATCGATCCCTCGCACCTCCTCGCCGGCATCATCGCGGCAATGTCCATCGTCGCCGCCGTCCTCATCGCCGGCGCGTTCTTCTCACTCGGGCGCTCGGGCTACCGCAAGGACTGATCCCCTCACCGTCACACACGGTCTCAAGTGAGGCCGGGGCGCACTAGCCTGGACGCGACGGGACCGCACGCGCGTCCCGCCCCAAACCCCAGTGATCGCCCCAGTGATCCGTGTGCAAGGAGATCGCGTGACCGACGCTTCCACCACATCCGCCGTCGCCAACATCGGGGTCGTGGGCCTCGCGGTGATGGGCTCGAACCTCGCCCGCAACCTGGCGAGCCGCGAGGGGAACACGGTCGCCGTGTTCAACCGCAGCCGTTCGAAGACCGACGAGCTCCTCGCGGAGCACCCCGAGGCCGAGTTCGTCCCGGCCTACTCGTACGAGGAGTTCGCGGCGTCGCTTGCGAAGCCGCGCACCGCGATCATCATGGTCAAGGCCGGCGCGGGCACCGACGCCGTCATCCAGGCCCTCACCGAGGTCTTCGAACCGGGCGACATCATCGTCGACGGCGGCAACGCGCTGTTCACCGACACCATCCGTCGCGAGAAGGCGGTGCGCGAGACCGGCATCAACTTCGTCGGCGCCGGCATCTCCGGCGGCGAGGAGGGCGCCCTCAACGGCCCCTCGATCATGCCCGGCGGCCCCGAGGAGTCGTGGGTCACGCTCGGCCCGATCCTGAAGTCGATCGCCGCCGTGGCCGAGGGCGAGCCCTGTGTCACGCACATCGGCACCGACGGCGCCGGCCACTTCGTCAAGATGGTGCACAACGGCATCGAGTACGCCGACATGCAGCTCATCGCCGAGGCGTACGACCTGATCCGCCGCGGCACGGGCAAGACGCCCGCCGAGATCGCCGATGTCTTCGCCGAGTGGAACACCGGCGAGCTCGAGTCGTACCTCATCGAGATCACGGCCGAGGTGCTGCGTCAGGACGACGCCGAGACCGGCAAGCCGCTCGTCGACGTCATCCTCGACCAGGCAGGCGCCAAGGGCACCGGCGCGTGGACCGTCCAGACGGCCCTCTCGCTCGGCGTGCCGGTGTCGGGCATCGCCGAGGCGACCTTCGCGCGCTCGCTGTCCTCGCACCCCGAGCAGCGCGAGGCCGCCTCCGCGCTTCCCGGTCCGGATGAGGTCTTCGAGGTCGCCGACGCCGACGCGTTCATCGAGGACGTGCGTCAGGCGCTGTTCGCCTCAAAGATCGTCGCCTACTCGCAGGGCTTCGACGAGATCCGCGCCGGTGCCGCCGAGTACGGCTGGAACATCGACCTCGGCGCCGTGTCGAAGATCTGGCGTGCCGGCTGCATCATCCGCGCGCAGTTCCTCAACCGCATCGCCGACGCCTACGCGGAGACCCCCGAGCTTCCGCTGCTGATGGCCGCCCCGTACTTCGCCGACGCGCTCACGCGCGGCCAGGCGGCGTGGCGCCGCGTGGTGATCGCCGCCACGCAGGCGGGCATCCCCTCGCCGGCGTTCTCGTCGTCGCTTGCGTACTACGACGGCATCCGCGCCGAGCGCCTGCCCGCCGCCCTCGTCCAGGGCCAGCGCGACTTCTTCGGCGCGCACACCTACAAGCGCATCGACAAGCCGGGCACGTTCCACACGCTGTGGTCGGGCGACCGCACCGAGATCGAGGCCGAGGACACCCACTGACGATCCTCGTCTGAGACGGACATCGAGGCCGCACCCGTCTTCGGGTGCGGCCTCGGATGTTCTCGAGGCTAGGAATGCGGTTCATGACCGGGCCGGGCGCGACGTATGGATCCGCTGTGAGGCGCCGGCCTCCGGGCGCGCTCTCGCCGCCTCTGTCTGGCGCTCAGGCCGGCAGCACGTTGTGGTTGCGGCGGAAGACGTTCTGCGGGTCCCACTCGCGCTTGACGGCCGCGAGGCGCGCCATCGTCACCCGCGGGTACATCCGCTCCGCCCAGCCCGGCTCGGTGGACGTCGTGAAGTTGCCGTAGACGCCACCGCCGAGCGACTCGATCTCGTTCCAGTCGCCGAGCGCGCGCGTCCGGGCGGCGGCATCGAGCATCCCCGGCACGTCGAACGCCCCGGCCATCGCGAACCAGGTCGCGTCGCGCGCGGGGAACGCCGACTTCTCCTGCGGGACGTCGCCGTACGCCCCACCCAGCGAGCGCAGGAAGAGCACCGATGCGGGGTTCGACTCGCGGAAGGCCACCAGCCGCTCGATCGCGGCGTCGTCGAGCACCCGGAGCAGGGTGTTGCCGCCGACGAAGCCGGGCATCGGCGTCTCGGGGTCGAACTCCGGCTGCTCGAGCAGCACGTCGGGATACGGGCGCACCCCCAGATCGCGCTCCACGACGCCCGGTACGGCGAGCAGGGGCGCGAGCGCCTCGCGCGCGCGGGTCTCGCCATCCCCCGCCCAGACCGCGCCGATCGAGGATCCGGGAGGAGCACTCGGATCCATCGGCGGGACGTCCATGTACGTCACCGTGAGCTCGCGCGGGGCGTCGGTCATGATGTCCCGCAGCGCCCGCAGCACCTGCCGCGCGTCTCCCTCGAAGCCGAGCTCCGCCGCGAAGACGGCGCGCAGCGGGTGCGCCTCGAAGTCGAACCTCGTCACGACGCCGAAGTTGCCGCCCCCGCCCCGCAGCGCCCACATCAACTCGGGATGCGTGGCGTCGGTCGCCTCGACGACGTCGCCCTCGGCCGTCACGAGCTGGACGCCGACGAGCTGATCGCACGCCAGCCCCCACGCACGCACCATAAGCCCGATGCCGCCGCCGAGCGTGAGGCCGCCCACGCCGACCGACGTCGTGTCGCCCGAGCTGATGCCGAGACCGTGCGATGCGAGCACCGCGGCGACCGCGCCCCAGTGCGCGCCGCCGCCGATGCTCACCCGCGTGCCCTCCACGGCGACGTCGGCGAGGGCGGCGAGATCGAGGGTGAGGCCGCCGGGCACGGAGCCCCAGGCGCTGTGCCCGCCGCTGCGGACAAGGACCTCGACCCCCTCGGCCGCGGCGTACCTGACGGCGGAGCGGACGTTGTCGACGGAGGCGGCCCGGATCACGAGGGCGGGTTCGCCGATCCCGGAGTGGAATCGGCGTGCGGCGTCCCAATCGGGATCGCCGGGACGGATCACGACGCCGCCGAGGGCGGCGTTGATGTCATCGTTGGCCATGGCACGAACGATAGGCCGGGCCACCGACATCGCGGCGCCCTGTGCGCGCGAGGCTCACATCCCACGCATAGTCGGCTCCATAGAAACCTCATAGGTTCTCGCCCACAATTGAGTCCATGAGCACGCACCACTCCCCTGCCCTGCTGCGTTCCGACGGCTCGCCCGTGCGGGTGCTCGTCGTCGACGACGAGCAGATGCTGACCGATCTGCTGTCGATGGCCCTGAAGATGGAGGGCTGGGAGGTGCGCACGGCCGAGAGCGGGTTCGAGGCGCTGCAGGCGGCGAAGGAGTTCCGCCCCGACGCCCTGGTGCTGGACATCATGATGCCCGACCTCGACGGGATGAGCGTGCTGCAGCGCCTGCGCCAGAGCGGCGACGACGTGCCCGTGCTGTTCCTCACCGCGAAGGACGCCGTGGCAGACCGCGTCGCGGGCCTCACGGCCGGCGGCGACGACTACGTCACG
Source organism: Microbacterium paludicola (assembly GCF_039529675.1). Lineage (NCBI taxonomy): Bacteria > Bacillati > Actinomycetota > Actinomycetes > Micrococcales > Microbacteriaceae > Microbacterium > Microbacterium paludicola. The sequence continues at coordinate 50,600 of NZ_BAAANG010000003.1, read as the reverse complement.
AAGCCGTTCAGCCTGGAGGAGGTCGTCGCGCGTCTGCGCGCGCTGATGCGCCGCTCGGGCACCGCGCACGCGGCCGACGACGAGCCGATCCTGCGCGTCGGCGATCTGAGCCTCAACGAGGACAGCCACGAGGTCGAGCGCGACGGCACCGAGATCGAGCTGACGGCCACCGAGTTCGAGCTGCTGCGCTTCCTGATGCGCAACGAGCGCAAGGTCGTGTCGAAGGCGCAGATCCTCGATCGCGTCTGGAGCTACGACTTCGGCGGCCGCTCGAGCGTCGTCGAGCTCTACATCTCGTACCTGCGCAAGAAGATCGACGCGGGCCGCGAGCCCCTCATCCACACCGTGCGCGGCGTCGGCTACATGATCAAGGCTCCGCAGTGAGCTCAGACGGCACGGGCGAGCGGGACGCACCGCAGGGCCGGCCTCCCCGGCACGCGGTGTCGCTTCAGGCGCGGCTGATGCTCACCGTGTTCGGCCTCGTGTCGCTGATCTTCATCGTCGTCGCCGCCATCACGAGCGTGATGCTGAACAGCTCGCTCGAGGACAGGCTCACCGAGCAGGTGCGCAACATGGTGGCCGAGTCGCAGGAGTGGCTCGCCCACTCGCCGGCGATCGATCCGGCCGGCTCGCTCGCCGAGGCCCAGATGCCGCCGGGCACGATCCTGGTGTTCGAGACGCGGGGCGGGGTCCGCAGCGGGGCGGTCGTCGACGCCCATCACACGATCCAGTCACTCTCCGAATCGCAGTTGCGCGGTCTCTCGCTCGGAGAACGCACGATGCCCGAGCAGGACCTTCCCGCGACCGTCGCGGCGGTGTCGACGCTCACTGTGCCCCGGCTCGGCGAGTTCCGGGTGCTCCACGGCGAGATCCTGGGCGGCTACGCGATCATGGGTCAGTCGACGACGGATGTGCGGTCGACGATCGGCCAGATGCTCACGATCATCACGTTCACCACGGCGGCTGGCCTGTTCGTCCTCGGTGCCGCGACGACGCTGGTGATCCGCCAGGGGCTCAAGCCGCTTCGCGCGGTCGCCGAGACCGCGCAGCGCGTGGCGCGGCAGCCCCTCGATCAGGGCGTCGTCTCGATCGAGGAGCGCGTTCCCGTCGAGCAGGCGGATCCGCGCACCGAGACCGGGCGGGTGGGCGCCGCGCTCAACACCCTTCTCGACCACGTGGACGCGTCCCTGCATGCGCGTCAGCGCAACGAGGAGCGGATGCGCCGGTTCGTCGCCGACGCGAGTCACGAGCTGCGCACTCCCCTCGCCTCGATCCGCGGGTACTCCGAGCTGTCGCTCCGGGATCCGTCGCTGACCGAGACGACCGGGCAGTCGCTCGAGCGCATCCAGGCGCAGTCGATCCGGATGACGGGCCTCGTGGAGGACCTGCTTCTGCTTGCCCGGCTCGACGAAGGGCAGGAGCTCGTCTACGGGGCGGTGGATCTCACCCAGCTCGTGCTCGAATCGGTCGCGGATCAGCGGGTGACGGGCCCCGACCACATCTGGCGCATGGACGTGGACGAGGATCCGGTGATCGTCGCGGGTGACGCCGCCCGCCTGAACCAGGTGATCCTGAACCTGCTCGCCAACGCCCGCACCCACACCCCGGCGGGAACCACCGTCACGGTGTCCGTCGGCCACGAGGGAACCGGCAGCGCGACCCGCGGCGTGGTGAAGGTGCACGACGACGGCCCCGGCATCGACCCTGCGCTGCAGGCCGAGCTGTTCACGCGCTTCGCCCGCGGCGACCGATCGCGCGCCCGTGCGACGGGCGGAACCGGCCTCGGCATGGCGATCGTGAAGGCGATCGTCGAGGCGCACCACGGCACGATCACCGTCAGGAGCGCCCCGGGCGACACGACCTTCGAGGTCAGCCTCCCGGCGAAGCCCCGCGACCCCGCCTGACCCGCGGCGCCAAGCGTCGGCTCAAGCCGCGAGTCGGGCCCCGTGCGAGCGAAGCGAGCGTGCCCCGGATGGGGCCCGCAGCGCGAAGCGCTGCCGGCGATGGAGCGAAGCGACAGCGCCCTCGTTCGCGAGTGTCCGGCGCGGAGCGTCGGCGCGAGCGTGCGAGACGCAAAAAACTAAGCAGCCCCGTCGAACATGCTCGTGACGGATCCGTCGTCGAAGACCTCCTTGATCGCGCGGCCAAGCAGCGGCGCGGCGGAGAGGACCGTGAGCTTATCGAAGCGGCGGGCCTCCTCGAGGGGGACGGTGTCGGTGACGACGACCTCGTCGATCGCGTCGTCCTGCAGGCGCTCGGCGGCGGGGTGGCTGAAGATCGCGTGGGTTGCGGCGACGATGACCTTGCGGGCGCCGTTCGCCTTCAGGGCCTGGGCGGCCTTCACGATCGTGCCGCCTGTGTCGATCATGTCGTCGACGAGCAGGCAGGTGCGGCCCTCGACCTCGCCGACGATGTCGTGGACGGTGACCTGGTTGGCGACCTTGGGATCGCGCCGCTTGTGGATGATCGCGAGCGGCGCGCCGAACTCGTCCGCCCAGGTGTCGGCGACGCGGACGCGGCCCATGTCGGGCGACACCACGGTCAGCGTCTCGCGGTCCTCGCCCTGCAGCGACTCCTCGAAGTAGCGCGCGAGGATCGGCTTGGCGAACAGGTGGTCGACGGGGCCGTCGAAGAAGCCCTGGATCTGCGCGGCGTGGAGGTCGACGCTCATGATGCGGTCGGCGCCGGCCGTCGCGATCAGGTCGGTGACGAGGCGGGCCGAGATCGGCTCGCGGCCGCGGCCCTTCTTGTCCTGGCGCGAGTACGGGTAGTACGGGGCGACGACGGTGATGCGCTTCGCCGACGCGCGCTTGAGCGCGTCGAGCATGATGAGCATCTCCATGAGCCACTCGTTGACGGGGCTGCCGAACGTCTGCACGAGGAAGACGTCTGCGCCGCGCATCGACGTCTCGAACCTCGCGTAGATCTCGCCGGATGCGAACGTGCGCCGCTCGGTCGGGGCGAGCTCGATGCCGAGCTGAGCGGCGATCGCGTGCGCGAGCTCCGGGTGCGAACCTCCCGAGACCACGACGAGGCGCTTCTTGGTCTTGGCGACGATCCCGGGCGCGATGCCCTTCTGCCGCTCGTCGTCAGTGGTCGTCCTGCTCTTGCGCGCCATCGGCCGCCTTCTCTGCGCTTCGGGCGCGCTCCGCGGCCTCGGCCGCTGCGGTGCCCGCTCGGTTCTTGTCCACCCACCCCTCGACGTTCCGCTGAGGGGCGACACTCAGGGCGAGAGCTCCGGCGGGGACGTCCTTGCGGATGACGGCCCCGGCGCCGGTCTTCGCACCGGCTCCAATCCTAACGGGCGCGACGAAGACGTTATGGGACCCGGTGTGCACCTCATCGCCGATCTCGGTGCGGTGCTTGGTGATGTCGTCGTAGTTGGCGGTGATCGCGCCGGCGCCGAGGTTGACGCCGCGGCCGATCGTGGTGTCGCCCACGTACGACAGGTGCGGCACCTTCGACCCCTCGCCGATCTGCGAGTTCTTCACCTCGACGTACGTGCCGACCTTGGCGCCCGCGGCGAGCTCGGCGCCCGCACGCAGATACGCGAAGGGTCCCACGGTGGCGCCCGCGCCGATCACTGCCAGGGTCGCGTCGGTCCGGCGGACGCTGGCACCCTCCCCCACCTCGCAGTCGAGCAGGGAGGTGTCGGGGCCGACCGTGGCCCCCTCGGCGATGGTGGTGGCGCCGAGGATGTGCGTGTTCGGGAGGATCGTCACGTCCTGCGCGAGCGTCGCGGTGTCGTCGATCCAGGTGGTCGCCGGATCCTGGACGGTCACGCCCTCGCGCTGCCAGCGGCGGACGATGCGCGCGTTCAGGATGGCCGCGGCCTCGGCGAGCTGCACGCGGTCGTTCACGCCGAGCGCGATGCGCGCATCGGCGGCGGCGCGCGCGGCGACCTGACGGCCACTCTCCCGCAGCAGGCGCACGACGTCGGTGAGGTAGACCTCGCCCTGCGCGTTGGCGGTGCCGACGCGGGCGAGGCTCTCGCGCAGGGATGCGGCGCGGAAGACGTAGACGCCGGCGTTGATCTCGGCGACCGCTGCCTCGTCGTCGCTCGCGTCCTTGTCCTCCACGATGCGGGCGACCGAGCCGTCGGCATCCCGGATCACGCGGCCGTAGCCGGTGGGGTCGTCGAGGGTGGCGCTCAGCAGCGTCGCCTCGACAGCGGCCGCGCGGTGCTCCTCGAGCAGGGATGCGAGGGTGTCGGTCTCGAGCAGCGGCACGTCGCCGCTGAGGACGAGGACGTCGCCGTCGAAGTCGGCGGGGAGGCCGTCGACCGCGAGCTGCACGGCCCGACCGGTGCCCGGGACCTCGTCCTGGTCGACGACCTCGACGCCGGGGATGTCCTCGAGCGCCTGCACGATCCGGTCGCGCTCGTGCCGCACGACGACGCGCACGACCGACGCGGGAAGCTGCTGCGCGGTGTGAAGCACGTGGCCGAGCAGGGTGCGTCCGCCGATCGGGTGCAGCACCTTCGGCAGCGCGGAGCGCATCCTGGTGCCCTGCCCGGCGGCGAGGATGATGATCGCGAGGTCCGTGTTGTCGCTCATGCTCCGCCACCAGGATTCGAACCTGGTCCTCACAGCTCCAAAGGCTGTCGTGCTGCCGTTACACCATGGCGGACCGCGGCCGACGTCGGATGACGGGGCCGCGGATCAAGTCTGCCACCCGCGGCTCGCGGGCTCGGGCGTGTCCGTGGGGGCCGACGGCACCTGCTCGGCGAGCGCCTCCGCGATCGGCGGACGTCGCCGGGGTGTGAGCAGCCAGACGACGCCCGCGGCGAGCGCCGCCGCGACGACCGCGAGCCACAGCGGTGTGCCGCCGCGATCCGCCTGCGCGACGGGCTCCACGCGCCAGGCGGCGACGAGGTCGCGGGCGACGTCGATGCTTCCCATCGCCGCTCCCGTGAAATCGGGACGATAGGTCGAGAACACCTCCTGCGCGCCGGTGGCGACGTCGACCCAGGCGAAGCGCGTGACGTTGTCGCCGCTGCCGTCGCCTCCCGCCACCAGGACCGTGCCGGCGTCGCGCCATCCGATCGCCGAGGAGTACTGCGGGTCGACGGGATGGCTGACGACCGTGGGCACGACTCCCGCGACGTCGACGACGTGCACCTCGCCGACGTCGGTCGCCGCGAACCGCGCGCCGTCCGGGGCCCACGCGTCCCCGTCGATGTACCACTGCCCGTCGCCGATCCCCTCCGCGAGGACGCTCCCATCCGCGTCGAGGAGCATCAGCCCGTTGCCGGTCCGCGCGACGATGCGCGAGCCGTCCGGCGAGAGCGCGGCGCTGTTGACGTCCCGCACCTGCTCGAGCGCGGTGATCTCCCCCGATGCGAGGTCGAGGATCGAGAGGCCGACGTGCAGGCGGAACTCGGCGTCGGTGTAGCGGCTGATCTCCTTGTCGTCGGTGAGCAGCAGCACCGTGTCCCCGGCGATGCTCGTCGGCATCGCGTGGCGGCCCTCGCCGATGTCGAATGACCGTTCGGATCCGTCGGCGAGCGTCACGGCCAGCACGTCGCCGCGGCCGCCCGGGCCCGCGACCAGGGCGAACGTTCCGTCGTCGGAGAGCAGTGACCGCGCCGGATCTCCCTGATCTGCGCGCGCGGACCGCCGCTCGGCCACCGACAGCCGGCGGTAGGTGCTGCCGTCGGCGCCGAGCGCGATCGCCTGCGGCAGGTCGAGGAACTCGACGCCGATGCCGTTCTGGTAGATCGCGCTCGCGGCCGGCACCTCGCCCGGCGCGAGGGCGGCGGTCCACCAGGAGTATGCCGACACCTCCGTGGGGAACAGCGGCTCCGCCGCCGGCTGCGGCCTGGTGCCCTCGGCAACCAGGGCGGGTACGGCGATCGCGGCGCACACCACGACGGCCGCCAGCAGCGCGGGCAACGGGCTGCGTCGTGTGCTCATGGGTCCTCCGTGCGCTCAGCGTAGGGGCCGCCCGGCGGCGATGGCAGGCGCGCAGGGTGAACGTCCCGTGTCCAGACCCCACGTGTCAATACACTGAGCGGATGGCATCCGAGACGGACGAGGTCGACCGCATCGTCGGCGCGTGGGCGCAGCAGCGCCCCGATCTCGACTTCTCGCCCATGGAGGTGCTCTCGCGCGTCGACCGGCTCTCACGTCACCTCGACCGCGCCCGGCGGGATGCCTTCCGTCGCACGGACATCGAGCCGTGGGAATGGGACGTGCTCTCTGCCCTGCGGCGCGCAGGCCATCCGTATCAGCTGAGCCCCAAGCAGCTGCTGCAGCAGACGCTGGTCTCGAGCGGCACGATGACGAACCGGATCGACCGCCTCGTCGGGCGACGCTTCGTGCATCGTGAGGCGGATCCGGACGACGGTCGCAGCGTGCTGGTGACCCTCACGGAGGACGGGCGCGTGCGCGTCGACGCCGCGATCACGCGCCTCATGGATGCCGAGGCCGAGCTGCTCGATCGCCTGTCGGGCTCCGAGCGCGAGCGCCTCGCGACGCTGCTGCGCCGTCTGAGCCTCGGGTTCGACACGGCTCCCGAGGCGTGAGCGGCGAACCCGCCTGGACCGGCGTCAGCCGATCTCCTCGGTGAGCTCGAACCAGCGCTCCTCGGCCGCGGCGATCTCGTCCTCCAGGGCGGCGATCGCCTCCATCTCGCGCGCGAGGCCGGCGTAGTCGGACTGGTCGTGGTCCGCCAGGGCGGCGCGGGCGGCTCCCGCCTGCTCGGTGAGCTTGGCGATCCTGCGCTCGAGCGCCGTGACCTCCTTCTGCGCGGCACGGAGTTCCGCTCCGCCCAGTCCGCTGGGCGTGGCGGCCGCGGACTCCGCGGGCTTCCCGGACGACGACTGCTCGAGCTGGCGCAGGCGCAGGTACTCGTCGACGCCGCCCGGCAGGTGGCGCAGGCGCCCGCCGAGGATCGCGTACTGCTGATCCGTGACGCGCTCGAGGAAGTACCGGTCGTGGCTGACGACGATCAGGGTTCCCGGCCACGAGTCGAGCAGGTCCTCCATCGCCGCGAGCATGTCGGTGTCGAGGTCGTTGGTCGGCTCATCCAGGATCAGCACGTTCGGCTGGTCGAGCAGGATGAGCAGCAGCTGCAGGCGACGCTTCTGCCCGCCCGAGAGGTCCTTGACGGGCGTCGACAGCTGGGCACTCGAGAAGCCCATGCGCTCGAGGAGCTGCCCGGGGCTGAGCTCGGCGGCCTGCGATCCCGAGCCGAAGGTGTACGTGGTGCGGAGGCGGCTGATGACGACGCGCACCGGTTCGGCGAGGTGCTCCTCGAGCTCGTCGAGGCGCTGCGTGAGGGTCGCGACCTTCACCGTCTTGCCGCGCTTGACGCGCCCCTCCGTCGGGTCGACGGTGCCGGCGATCAGGCTCAGCAGCGTCGACTTGCCCGCACCGTTCACGCCCAGGATGCCGGTGCGCTCGCCCGGGGCGAGGCGCCACTCGACGTCGCGCAGCACCTGCTTGTCGCCGTACGCGACCGAGACGTCCAGCAGGTCGACGACGTCCTTGCCCAGGCGCGAGACCGCGAGCGACTGCAGCTCGGTCTTGTCGCGGATCTCGGGGACGTCCTCGATCAGCTGGTTGGCGGCGTCGATCCGGAACTTCGGCTTCGACGTGCGGGCGGGGGCGCCGCGGCGCAGCCACGCGAGCTCCTTGCGGGCGAGGTTCTGGCGGCGCTGCTCGATCGCGGCCGCCTGCCGGTCTCGCTCGACGCGCTGCAGGATGTACGCCGCGTAACCGCCCTCGAAGGGCTCGACGATGCGGTCGTGGACCTCCCAGGTCGCGGTGCAGACCTCATCGAGGAACCAGCGGTCGTGGGTCACGGTCAGCAGGCCGCCGGCGTTCGGCGCCCACCGCTTCTTCAGGTGGTCGGCGAGCCATGCGATCGCCTCGACGTCGAGGTGGTTGGTGGGTTCGTCGAGGGCGAGGATGTCCCAGTCGCCGGCGAGCAGGGCCGCCAGGGCGACGCGGCGGCGCTGGCCGCCGGAGAGCGTGCCGAGCAGCGCGTCCCACGGGAGGTCGCCGAGCAGGCCGGCGATCACGTCGCGCACCTTGGGGTCGCCCGCCCAGACGTGCTCGGGGATGTCTCCCACGACCGCCTGGCCGATGGTGACGTCATCGGGCAGCGTGTCGGCCTGGTCGAGGACGCCGATCGTGACGCCGCCGCGCACCGTCACGCGCCCCGCGTCGGGCTCGCGTCGCCCGGCGAGCATCGCCAGCAGGCTCGACTTGCCGTCGCCGTTGCGGCCGACGATGCCGATCCGGTCGCCCTCGTTCACGCCCAGCGAGATGGAGTCGAAGACGACCTTGGTCGGGTACTCGAGGTGAAGGGCCTCGGCCCCCAGAAGATGCGCCATATCCCTTCCAGCGTATGGGGTCTCGGCTGGGCGGACGCCCCGCCCAGCGAGGCCTACGGCCGGCCGACGGCGAAACGGAAGGCGTTGGCGAAGCGGTAGCCGCCCGCTGAGGTGCGGAACGGGGCGGACGCCTCCCGCACGACGCGCGCGAACTCCTCGATCGTCGCGTCGTCCTCGCCGAACAGGATGCCGCGGACGAGCGCGCCGTCATCCGGCGCCTCCCACGTGACGTCGACGATTCCTGCCGCGACGACGTGGAGCCCGGCGTCGGTGAGCCAGGCCTCGAGTCCGCCGGGAAGCCGGTAGTCCGGGTCCTCGCCGGGTTCCTCGTCGTGGGCGGCGGCGAGGGCGTCCTCGACCGTCTCGATGTCGTTACGGGAGGTCTCCGCCCAGCTCGCGATGCCGATCGCGCCGCCCGGTGCGAGGACGCGTGCCGCCTCATGGAGGGCCGCCACGTGGTCTTCTGCGAACTGGAGCGAGTTGACCGCGAGCACGGCGTCGAAGGCGCCGTCGGGAAACGGCAGCGCCTCGAACCCGCCGAGGCGCACGTCCGCGCCGGGGGCGTGCTCGCGAGCGAGTTCCACCATCCGCGGCGCCGGATCCGCGCCCGCCACCACGAATCCCTCGGACGTGAGGTGCGCGAGCAGTTGGCCGCTGCCGCATCCGACGTCGAGCACGCGCGCGCCCGGCGCCACGGCGGCGCCGCTGAGGAGCGCCGGCCACACGGGCCGCGCGGATGCCGCCCAGTAGGTGCTCCAGTCGTCCGCCGCCGCCGACCAGATCTCCGCGATGTCGTCGCTCATGCCGCCACGCTACTGCGAGGTCGCGGGCTGTCGGTCGCCTCAGACCGCCTGTGGGACCGGTGCGGTGGTGGGTTCCGCTGCGGCAGGGGGCCGTCGGCAAACTTGGGGCCCGGTTCGCAGGCTCACCCCTAGTTTTCCGCCGCCCCCCCTGCCTCCGCTGGCCCGCGGGCGGTTCACCGTCCCCAGTCGTTGAGCGAGCGGAGCGAGTCGAAGTGTCGAAACGCCGCACCCCGCAAACGGCACCAACGCACTAACCCCGCTGATCAGAAGGGTGGTGGGTCGTCGCTGAGGTGCAGGTCGGGCATGAGGATCTCGGCTTCGGCTTCGAACCTGACCATCGGGGTCGGTTTGTAGGCGTAGACGCGTCCGAGCGGGCTGATGTATTCGGTGAGTCCGTCGGGTCCCTGCCGCATTCCCCATGGGGAGTGGTGCTTCAGGCGGTGGTGGGCTTCGCAGAGGTGGGCGGTGTTGGTCACCGCGGTGGGACCGCCCCTCGAGTAGGGGGTGGTGTGGTCGATGTCGCAGCGCCTGGCGGGTTGCCGGCATCCGGGGAACCGGCAGTGCTCGTCCCGCGCTACCAGGAACCGGCGTTGCGCGGCGGTGGGGGTGTAGGCGTCGACGGTGTCGAGGGCGCCGGTGTCCTTGTTCTCCCACAACCGCACCCACAAGGTCGCGTTGCCGGCCAGGCGACGGGCGGTGTCGGGGTCGATCGGCCCGTATCCAGTGAGGAACGCCGCCTCATCCCCGATCCCGGTGACCGTGTCGACGGGGATCGTCACCTGCACGGTGGCGCGGATCGCGTCCAGGCCGTCACCGGCGGTGGGGGTGCCCGTCAGGACGAGGTCGGTGAGCACGTCCGCACGGTGGTGATCCAAGGTGCGGGTGTCGCCGGTGCCGGCGGCGCGGGCGACGGCCTTGTTCTTCACCGCCATCTGCGTGACCCGGTCATGCATCGCATAGACCGTCACGGCGGGCCCGACGTATCGGAACTCTCCCATCCCGTTCTCCAGCGGGCTCACCCACGCCCCGCGCTGTGCCATCGCCTCCTCCTGCCGCACCGCCAGCGGCACCGGATCGATCCGCTCCGCCACGGACCGGACGAGAGACCGCAGCTGGCCCGCGGTCATCTGCTCGGCCCGGGGGACGACGATGCCCTCGTACTCCGCGCGGGAATCATCATCGAGGCGTTCTCCGGCGGCGACGATCGCCTTCGCGTGGGGCTCGCTGATCCGCCCGGCCTGCAATGCGGCGAAGGTGGTGGGGAACTCGACGACGAGGGTGAGGGCCTCGGCCATCCGGGTGCGGATCGTCCCATCCGGAATGCGGGTGGCGGCACCGAGTTCGGCGGCCATGGAGCGGGTGGCGAAGTCGTACTCCGACTCCGACCCACTCCGACGAGCCTGCGCCGCAGCGACCTCCGCCAACCCGACCAGCACCTGCGCCTGCTCGGCCCGCGCGCGGGCGATCTGCTGCTCCAACTCCACGTACTCATCCACCAGAACCGATGCGCGCGCGTTCTCCTCCGCCGTGGCGATCCACGGATCCGGGGCGAACGCTGGTGAGGTCATGAGGCAAGTCTGACAGGGGCCACCGACATTCCACCGTCGCGGAAACGCCTGATCCCCGGTGGTTTCGATTGTGGAGAAACGACCGGCTCGGGGAGGGCTGTGGACGAGGCAACAGGCCGTGGCACTCAGCCCCACGGGTGAGCCCGGGGCGGTTTCGACACTTCGACTCGCTTCGCTCGCTCAGTGCGGCGCTCGCTCCGCTCGCTCAACCCGTTTCGACTCGCTCCGCTCGCTCAACGACCGGGTGGTGCGAACCGCCCTCGGCGCAGCGGAGGCGAGGGGTTCGGCGGCGAAGTAGGGGTGAGCCTGCGAACCGGGCCCCAACTTCGCCGACGTACCCCCGCCGCAGCGGAACCCCCACGACAGCGTCCGCGAACAGCACAACCGTTTCGACTCGCTTCGCTCGCTCAACGACCGGCAGGCGCCTCGCCCCAGGGGCCTCGCCCGAGGGGCGAGAAGGGGACAGACTGCTGAGCATGCGCATCACGGGATCCCACGCCGTCGTCACAGGAGGGGCGTCCGGGCTCGGGCGCGCCACCGCCGCGCGGCTCGCGGCACGAGGAGCGCGCGTCTTCCTTCTCGACCTCCCCGGCTCCCGCGGCGAGGAGACCGCCGCCGAGATCGGCGACGCCGCCACCTTCGTCCCCTGCGATGTGACGCAGGTCGAGGATGTGCGCGCCGCCGTCGCCGCGGCATCGGCCGACGGCCCCTTGCGCATCGTCGTGAACTGCGCCGGCGTCGCCACGCCCGGCAAACTCCTCGGCCGCGATGGGCCCCTCCCCCTCGAGACCTTCCTGCGCGTCGTGACGATCAACCTGGGCGGCACCGTCAACGTCGCCGCGCAGGCCGCGGCCGCGATCGCGCAGACCGAACCCGTCGACGGCGAGCGCGGCGTGATCATCAACACCGCGTCGGTCGCGGCCTTCGAGGGCCAGATCGGCCAGATCGCGTACAGCGCGTCGAAGGCGGGCGTCGCGGGCTTCACCCTCCCAGCTGCCCGCGAACTCGCCTCCAGCCTCATCCGCGTCGTCACGATCGCCCCTGGGCTGTTCGAGACGCCGATGATGGCCGGCCTGCCGCCGCAGGCGCAGGAGTCGCTCGCCACCAAGACCCCGCATCCCGCACGCCTCGGCCGCCCGGACGAGTACGCCGCGCTCGCGGAGCACATCGTCGAGAACCCGATGCTGAACGGCGAGACGATCCGCCTCGACGGCGCGATCCGCCTCGAGCCGCGGTGAGCTCAGTCGTCGGATCCACGGCTCGGTCGTCGGGTCGACGGTGCGGATGACGTCGGCTGAGGCTCATGCGCATCACCCGCCCCACGCCTCCGACGACTGAGCGCGGCCTCCGACGACCGGCCGGCGTCAGAGCCGGATGTCCCCCGCCGCGGTGAGCTCGCGCCACGGCTCGGCCCGCACCGCCGACGGCAGCACGTCGGCCGCGACGAGCGGGTCGAGACCCAGGCCGGTGAGCTCGGCGATGTCGGCCACCGGCACCTGGAACGTGCGGAACGGACCGAGGTCGGGGACCTCCGCGGCGACCCCCTGCTCGATCTCGTCGACGTCGATCACGGGCGACTGATCGAGCACGAAGCCGGCGGCACGCAGCTCGCCGTATCGCACCCAGGCCGCGATCTTGAAGAAGCGCAGGGGAACCAGGATGCCCCGGTACGGCAGGTCGTCGGCACCGAGCACGGGCGCCGTGAAGACGGAGATGCGCTGGTCATGCGCATCCGCGTACTCGAGCACGTGATCCTCGAGACCGACCCACAGCTCCTCCGACTGGTTGAAGCCGGACGCCTGCGGCGCGGCGTTCGTGTAGTGGAACGTGTCGCTGTTCGCCTGCCGAGCATCCTCACCCCACACGGGGTCACGGCGTCGCACGAGGTGGCCGCGGTCGAGGTCGTTGCGCGAGTAGACCTCGGGCCCCGCCTGCCACTCAGCCGGGATCCGCTCATCCAGGCGCCAGTCGTCACCACGCGGCACGTCGACCAGCGCCGCCCCGTCGATGTTGACGGCGGTCAGCCGCGCGAGCCGGCGATCCCGATCGAGGATCACCGTGAAGTGCGTGTAGTCGAGCGGCACGGCCGTGCCCTGCGCCTCGGCGGGCACGGTGGGAAGCGGCAGGTCGGCATCCAGGAAGTCCGGCGAGTAGCCCATGCCCCGACCCTAGAAGCCACCTCCGACACGGGCGAGGGCCGCCGGATGAACTTCCGACGGCCCTCGCGTGACGGAACTCCGCGCGGGGAGGATCCGGGGACTTCTCAGTAGGACTGGACGATCTCGAGGAGGCTCGGGACGTTGGCGTAGGCCTCTTCCGCGTTCTCCTTCGTCACGATCACCGGGTCGAGCAGGTACGCCGGGACGACCTTCACGCCGTTGTCGTACTGCTCGGTGTCGTTGACGTCGACCTCCTCGCCCTTCTGGAGCTGACCGATCATCTTGATGGTCTGGTCGACGAGGAGCGCGGTGTCCTTGTTGATCGTGGAGTACTGCCTGTCCTCCATGATCCACTTCACCGACTCGACCTCGGAGTCCTGACCGGTGACGACCGGCTGCTTCTTGCCGGCCTGCTCGACCGAGGTCAGGATGGCGCGGGCGAGCGTGTCGTTGGGCGACAGCACGCCGTCGAGCTCCTTGTCGCTGTAGGTCGACGTCAGGATGCCGTCCATGCGCTCCTGCGCGTTCTCGGCGAGCCAGCCCTGCGTGGCGGTCTGACCGATCTCGGTCTGGCCCGAGCCCACGACGAGGGTGCCGTCGTCGATCTTCGGCTGCAGGACGTCCATCGCACCGTTGAAGAACACGGCCGAGTTGGCGTCGTCCGGCGAGCCCGAGAACAGCTCGATGTTGTACGGCGCCTCGTGACCGGCGTTCTTCTCGAGGCCCTCGAGCAGCGCCTCGCCCTGCAGCTGGCCGACCTTGAAGTTGTCGAACGCGACGTAGTAGTCGACGGCCTCGGTGTTCTCGATGAGGCGGTCGTAGGCGATCACGTACGCGCCGGCATCGCGAGCGGCCTCGACCTGCGTGGCGAGCTGCTTGCCGTCCTTGGCACCGATCACGATGACCTTGGCACCCGAGGTGACCATCGCCTGGATCTGGTTCGCCTGCTCGGCGACCGTGTTGCTGGCCGGTGCGTACTGCACGTCGGCCTGGAAGCCGGCGTCCTCGAGACCCTGCGTGAACAGGTCACCCGCGAGCACCCAGTTCTCGCTGGTCTTGTCGGGCAGCGCGACGCCGATGCGCGCGCCTTCCTCGAACCCGGCCGGGGCCTCGGACTCGCCGGGAGCCGCACCACCGGTGCCGCCGCGCTCCGAGGAGCAGCCCGTCAGGCCCAGCGCGAGCGCCGCGACCGCCGCCGTGGCGGTGAGAGCGATCTTCTTCATGTGATTCACAACTCTTTCTCTGTGCACAGTGCGTTCTGTGTGAGGGGAACGAGATCGCGACTCAGCTGCGAGTCGAGGTCTCCTTCTTCCGCGCCGCGGTCGTCGCGGCGGGAGTCTGGATGTCGCCGGAGAAGTCGGCGATCGCCTTGCGTCGGTTCATCAGGAACCCGATGACCGACGGCCGGCCCTGCTGCTTGTTCCAGACGTCGATGCCGACGGCGATCAGCAGCACGAGGCCCTTGATCATCTGCACCTGCGACTGGTCGACACCGAGCAGCGACAGACCGTTGTTGAGGAACGCCATCACGAGGCCACCGATGATCGAGCCGATCACGGTGCCGATGCCGCCCGAGACCGCCGCGCCGCCGATGAAGACCGAGGCGATCGCGTCGAGCTCCCAGCCGTTGCCGTCCTGCGGGCCCGAGGCGGTCGCGCGGGCGACGTAGATCATGCCGGCGACCGAGGCCAGGACCGACATGTTCATCATCACGAAGAAGTCGACCCAGCGGTCCTTGACGCCCGACAGTCGCGCGGCCTGACGGTTGCCGCCGACCGCGTAGATGTGGCGACCGAAGACGGTGCTGTTCGTGAGGAACGAGTAGATGATGACGAGGACGAGCAGGATGATGCCCGACACGGGGAAGCTGGTTCCCTCGCGGCCGGTGGCGAACATCCATCCTGCCCCGAGGATGACGGCCGCGAGCAGCACCATCTTCGTCACGCTGACCCACAGCGGGGCCTTCTCGGCGCCCATCTTGGTCTGCACGCGACGCAGGCGCAGCTCGTTGAACACGATCCACGCGACGCCGAGCAGAGCCAGGATCATCGTGGGCACGTTGAACGGAAGCGGGATGGCGATCTCCGGCAGGTAGCCGGCGCCGATGTAGACGAACTCACGCGGCACAGTGACGGACTGCGAGTCGCCGATCCACTGGTTCGCACCGCGGAAGAACAGCATGCCGGCGAGCGTCACGATGAACGCCGGCACCCCGACGTAGGCGACCCAGAAGCCCTGCCAGGCGCCGACGAGCACGCCCACGCCGAGGCCGAGGAGGATCGCGAGCGGCCAGGGGAGGTTCCAGTCGGCCATCGCCTTGGCGACGATGATGCCGGTGAACGCCGCGACCGATCCGACCGACAGGTCGATGTGGCCCATGATGATGACCATCACCATGCCGATCGCCAGGATCAGGATGTACGAGTACTGGTTGACGACGTTGATGAGGTTGCCGCTGGAGAGCGTCAGGCCCGTGCCGCGGAAGATCAGCGTCAGCACCTGGAACAGCAGGATGATGACGATCAGCGCGCCGAGGATGCCGAACTGGCGCGAGACGGACTGGCTGCCGCCGAACATCGTGCGGATGTCGCTGAAGCGGAAGCCGCGGTGCTCGGTCTGCGTGGTGCTGGTCATGCGATTGCTTTCTGGCTCAGGGAGGTCATGCTGCGCATGAGCGCCTCGGGGGTCGCGTCTGCGGCGTCGAGGCAGTCGGTGATCCGACCCTCGAAGACGGTGTAGATCCGGTCGCTGATGCCGAGCAGCTCGGGAAGCTCGCTCGAGATCACGATCACGCCCTTCCCCGCCGCGGCGAGATCGTTGATGATCTGGTAGATCTCGTACTTCGCGCCGACGTCGATGCCGCGGGTCGGCTCGTCGAGGATCAGCAGGTCGGGGTCGGTGAACATCCACTTCGCCAGCACGACCTTCTGCTGGTTTCCGCCGGAGAGCGTCGCGACGCCCGTGCCGACGCTGGGCGTCTTGATCCGCAGGGCCTTGCGGTAGTCCTCCGCGATGCGGTGCTCGAGCCGCTCGTCGACGACGCCGCGCTGGGAGATCTTGGAGAGCTTGGCCGAGACGGTCGAGCGCTTGATCGTGTCGAGCAGGTTCAGGCCGAGCACCTTGCGGTCCTCGCTGACGTAGGCGAGGCCGTGGCGGATCGCCGACGACACGTCGGGAAGCTCGATCTCCTGGCCGTCCTTGATGATCGTTCCCGACACGTACTCGCCGTACGAGCGGCCGAAGATGCTCATCGCCAGCTCCGTGCGACCGGCGCCCATCAGGCCCGCGATGCCGACGACCTCGCCGCGGCGGACGTTGAGGCTCGAGCCCTTCACGACGTAGCGCTCGGAGACCGTGGGGTGGCGCACGACCCAGTCGCGCACCTCGAAGAAGACCTCGCCGGGGTGCGACTCGCGGTCGGGGTACCGGCTCTCGAGCGAGCGGCCGACCATCCCGCGGATGATCCGGTCCTCGTTGATCTCGCCCTTGGTGATGTCGAGCGTCTCGACCTTGCGGCCGTCGCGGATGATCGTGATCTCGTCCGCGATCTGCTCGATCTCGTTGAGCTTGTGACTGATGATGATCGACGAGATGCCGCGGCCCTTGAGCCCCAGGATCAGGTCGAGCAGGTGCTGCGAGTCGTCCTCGTTGAGGGCGGCGGTCGGCTCGTCGAGGATCAGCAGCTTGACGTCCTTGTTGAGCGCCTTGGCGATCTCGACGAGCTGCTGCTTGCCGACGCCGAGCGCCTTCACCTGCGTGTCGGGGTCGTCGCGCAGACCGACGCGGGCGAGCAGCTCGGTCGCGCGCATCCGCGCGGTGCGCCAGTCGATCGCGAGACCCGAGCGCACCTCGTTGCCGAGGAAGATGTTCTCGGTGATCGACAGCTCGGGGATCAGCGCGAGCTCCTGGTGGATGATCACGATGCCCGCGGCCTCGCTGGCGCGGATGTCGCGGAAGCGCATCTCCTCGCCGCGCAGCAGGATGTCGCCGGTGTAGGTGCCGTACGGGTACACACCCGACAGCACCTTCATCAGGGTCGACTTGCCCGCGCCGTTCTCACCGCAGATCGCGTGGATCTCGCCCGACTGCACGGTGAGGCTCACGTGGGAGAGGGCCTTGACGCCGGGGAACTCCTTCGAGATGTCGCGCATCTCCAGGATGGGCGGCGACACCGCCGGGAAGGCTGCCGTATTGCTCACTTCGACCTCGCTGTCTGGGTCACACCTTCTCCTCGTTCATCGAGGAACCTCATTCGTCGAGGTTTTGTGACCGTTCACATCGGAGTACATCGTGCATCTCTCCGAGCCGCATGTCAAGCCGCGTCAGCTGCGCCAGGGGGCGGCGCTGGATGCGCGCCGCAGCAGCCGCGCCTCGAGAAGACCGAACGTCGGGGTCTTCTCGCCCCGGATGTCGGCGAGCAGCAGCTCGACCGCCCGCCGCCCGAGCTCGGGGAAGTCCTGGTGGACCGTCGTCAGCGGCGGCCAGACATGCGGCGCGACCGGGATGTCGTCGAAGCCGACGACGCTGACGTGCCCCGGGACGTCGAGACCGGCGTCGCGGAAGCCGTGCATCAGGCCGATCGCCATGAGGTCGTTCGCCGCGAACACGGCGGTGAAGTCGCCGCGGCGGGCGAGCTCGAGGCCCGCGAAATGGCCGAAGTCCGCCGTCCAGTCGCCGCGGATGGGGGCGATCGTCGGCAGGTCGGCGTCGCGAAGCGCGTCGAGATACCCGCGCATGCGCGACTCGGCCTCGATCCAGTCCTGCGGCCCCGCGAGGTGCACGATGTCGCGGTGGCCGAGCTCGATGAGGTGCGCCGTGGCGAGTCTCGCCCCCTCGACCTGATCGGCCGCGAGGCTCTCGCCCGTCGCGCCCGATGCGGTCTGCAGGCTCACGAACGGGACGTCGATCGCCATGCCGCGCAGTACATGGAACACGCGCACCTGGGGCGCGAGCACGACGATTCCGGCGATCTGCTCGCGCACGAGCTGGCGCACGGCCGCCCCGATCGCCTCGGGCGTCGTCGCGGGCAGGTTCACGGTCGTGACGGAGTACCCCTCGGAGCGCGCCGCCTCCTCGATGGTGGCGATGGACGACGCGGGGCCGAACTCGCCGATCGTCGCCGACATCACGCCGATGACGTTGGAGCGACTGGTGACGAGGGCGCGCGCGGCGAGGTTCGGCCGGTAGTCGAGCACCGAGATCGCGTCGAGCACGCGCTGCTTGGTCTCGGGCCGGATGCTCGGGTGATCGTTGAGCACACGCGACACCGTCTGGTGCGAGACGCCCGCGAGGCGCGCGACGTCGCGGATGCTCGGCATCCGCGTACGCTCCGACGCCTGTTCCACGAGTGCTCCCCTAGCTCGGTTGGCCCCGGCAGCTGCGCCCGGACCCGACCCGCTGCGCCTGACGCGCGGCGTGCGGATGTGCACGTTCACACCCGTCGGTTCATTATGCCGGGATCGCGGCGCGAGCGCACACGACCGCGTCGCCGGGCGAGGCGTCAGCGGAGCCAGTGAAGCGATCGGCCGTGCTGGTCGGCGAACGCGACCTGCTCGCCGTCGATGCCGAGCAGCAGCTGCGCCGGAGGGGCATCAGCGCTCATCCCGGGGATGACGCCGGATGCCTCCAGGCCGACCCAGCGGCAGCGCCCTTCCGCGACGCGCTCGCGCATGTCGGCGGCGAAGGCGCGGCGATCCTGCTCGTCGAGGTACATCAGCACAACGCTGTGGAACACAACGACCGCGGCGCGGCCATCCGTCTCCTCGTGGGCCTGCCGGATCAGCGCATCGAGGTCGGCCCGCAGGTCGCCCCGGACGACGGGCGGCGGATCCTGCCGGGCGAGCGTCACTCCCGCGCGCAGCCGCGCGAGGCGGTCGTGCTGCTCGGGCCACACGAGCGTCTCGAGCCAGCGCACCTGCTCGTCGTCGCGCACATCGATCGGATCGAGATCGAGCCCGCGCCGCCACAGCACCTGGGGACGTTCGAGGGGCAGCCGCGCCGGACCCGTGACCTCGGTCGCGAGCTCCGGCTCCCCCGGCGCGCCGAGGATGTGCTCGCCCATCGGCGTCCGCCAGCGGTACGCCCATCGGTCGGGAAGCAGACACAGTCCCGCCGACGCGCCGACCTCGATCAGGGCGAGCGGCCGCTGACCCGCGGCGAGCGCGAGCGCCGGCAGCAGCGCGCCGAGCCTGCCTGCCTCGTTCGTCTGCGTTGCGTGCGTGAGGATCGTCTCGCGGATCTCCGGGCCGTCGTCGCCGAGCAGCGCGTCGCGCAGGCCGTCATACGGGCCGGGCGCCGGCACACCGTGACGGCGCGCGGCGGCGAAGACGAGGTTCGGCTGCCGCTTCAGGGGCGGCAGCTCGTCGAGCCAGGCCATCACCCGATCGTCGTCCGCTGCGGCGAGCGCCCAGTCGGCGAAGGTCTCGGACGCGCCCGCCGCGTAGCGCGCGAAGTCGCGGTACGCGGCCCGGGTCTCCCCGAAGAGGTCCATCTCGGCTCAGTCGAGGCCGTTGTCCGCGAGCCACTCCGTGGCGATCTCGGCGGCCGAGCGCTGCTCGACGGTGTTCTGCACGTTCAGCGCCACGAGTCCCTCCGGCGTGAGCGCCGCGCTGACCGGGTCGATCACGTCCGCGATCTCGTCGGCGATGTCGCTGGACGCGATCGGCACCACATTCGAGGACAGGATGAGCCCCTCGGGATCGGCGAGCGGCACGAGGTCCTCGGTCTCGATCTGCGGGTCGGCCGTGTACACGTTCGCCACATCGATCGTCCCGGCGAGCAGATCCTCGACCGTGGTGTCACCCGTCGCCGAGAACTCGAGATCGACACCGTAGACCTCCTTGGCGCCCTTCGGCCCGTACGGCCGCTCCTCGAGCTCGGGCGGTCCGCCGAGCGTCAGCGGGCCCTCGACCTCGGCGAGGTCGCCGATGGTCTCGAGGCCGTGCTCCTCGGCGAATGCCGCAGTGACCGTGTAGGAGTCCTGATCCGTCGCCGTCGACTGCTCGAGCGCGGTCAGGTTCTCGGGCAGCGCCTCCGTCAGCGCGGCGTAGACGTCATCCGGCGTGCGCGCCTCGGTGTCCTCGTCGAGGAACTGCAGCAGGTTGCCGCTGTACTCGGGGAAGAGCTGGATCTCGCCGCTCTCGAGCGAGGGAAGGTACGCGTCGCGCTGGCCGATGCTGAACTTGCGCTCGACCTCGAAGCCCTTCGCCTCGAGCGCCTGCGCGTAGATCTCGGCGATGATCTCGTTCGAGGGATACGTCTGCGAGCCGACGACGATCGCGTCGCCGGAGGCCGGGGCGGATGCCTCTCCCGACGGCTCGGCGAGGGGATCGCTCGATCCGCACCCCGCGAGCGCCATCGTGAGCGCAAGTCCGATGGCGCCGCCGACCGCGCCCCGCTTCATCCCGTTCAATGCCATGACCCAGGTCCCTTCCCGTCGTCCTGCGCCGAGCCTACGCCGGGGCAGGGACACGGGGACCGGTCCGCGACAGAATGCGTGGACCGCCGCGCAGGTGCCGCGGCACCGCGGCCCGCTGCAGCAGGGCGAACACCCCGTCGAGCACGAGCGCCAGCGCCGCGACGGCGATCGCGCCCCCGAGCACCTGCTCGAAGCGGCGCAGCTGCAGTCCCTGGATGATGTCGTAGCCGAGGCCGCCGAGGTTGACGTAGGCCGCCAGGGTCACGGTGGCAACGACCTGCAGCACCGCGGATCGCAGACCGGCGACGAGCAGCGCGAGCCCGAGCGGCGCCTCGATGCGCCACAGGATCTGCCACTCGCTCATCCCCTGCGCCCTGCCCGCATCGATGATCCGCCGGTCGATCGCCTCGAGCCCCGAGTAGGCGCCCGCGAGGATCGGCGGGATCGCCAGCAGCACAAATGCGATGAGCGCCGCCTCCGGCTTGCGCGTCACGCCGAGCACGAGCACCAGCAGCAGGATCAGGCCGAAGGACGGGATCGCCCGCGCCGCTCCCGAGATCCCCACGGCGAGTTCGCGCCCGCGCCCGGTGTGGCCGATCGCCCAGCCGGCCGGGATCGCGACCGCCGCGGCGATGGCGACCGCGGCGAACGTGTACGCGAGGTGGGCGAGGAACGCCGCCGGCAGCGGATGCGAGCCCTCGAGCCTGTCGGGCGAGAACAGCCACGCAAGCGCCTCCAGCAGCAGGTTCACGCGTTCGCCCCCTTCGGCGCGACGACGCGCGCCCACGGAAGCAGCACACGGCCGGCGAGCACAAGCAGCAGATCGACGATCAGCGCGACGATCGCCACGGCGACGACCCCCGCGAGGATCTCCTCGACGATGCGGCGCTGGAAGCCGTTCGTGAACAGGTAGCCGAGGTTCGTCACCCCGATCAGGATGCCGACGGTCGCGAGCGCGATCGTGCTCACCGCCGCGACCCGCAGGCCCGCGAGGATCACGGGGCCCGCCAGCGGCAGCTCGACCCCCCAGAACCGCCGCACCGGCCCGTAGCCGACCGCCACCGCGGCCCGGCGCACGTCGCCGTCGACCGAGTCGAAGCCGTCGGCGACGGCGCGCACGAGAATGGCGACCGCGTAGATCGTCAGGGCGAGCATGAGATTCAGCTCGCTGAGCGCGCTGATCCCGAAGATCACGGGAAGAAGCGGCAGCAGCGCGAGCGAGGGAAGCGTGTAGAGCAGTCCCGTCACGGCGATCACCGGCCCCCGCAGCACGCGCCACCGGTGCGCCGCCCACCCCAGTGGCAGCGACAGCAGCAGGCCCCACAGGATCGGCAGCAGGCTCTGCCGCAGATGCTCGACCGTCAGCGACAGGATCAGCCCGACATTGTCGGCGATCCAGGTCATCCGTCGTCTCCGCCGCGCAGCACTCCCTGCACCCGGCCGTCGCGGTCGACGACGACGCTTCCCTGCGGGGTGCGGCGCACGTGGAGTTCGCGCCGTCCTCCCCCGACGAAGTCGGCGACGAAGTCGTCCGCGGGAGCCGTCAGGATCTCGGCCGGCGTCCCGCGCTGCACGATCCGCCCGCCGGTGGCCATAACGACCACCTCGTCGCCGAGCAGGAACGCCTCATCCACGTCGTGGGTGACGAACAGGATCGTCTTCCCCAGTTCGCGCTGAAGACGCAGCAGCTCCTGCTGCAGCTCGCGGCGGACGATCGGATCGACCGCGCCGAACGGCTCGTCCATCAGCAGGATGTTCGGATCGGCCGCGAGCGCCCGTGCGACTCCCACACGCTGCTGCTGCCCTCCGGACAGTTGAGAGGGGTATCTGCTCGCGAACCGCGGGTCGAGGCCCACGACCTCCATAAGCTCGAGGGCGCGCTCGCGTGCCTCGCGCCTGCCGACGCCGTTCAGCACGGGAACCGTGGCGATGTTGTCGATCACGCGGATGTGCGGCAGCAGGCCCGCCTGCTGCATGACGTAGCCGATCCGGCGACGCAGGGCGACCGGATCCCGGTCCTTCACGTCCTCGTCGTCGATCAGGACCGATCCGGACGTCGGGTCGACCATCCGGTTCACCATGCGCAGGAGGGTGGTCTTGCCGGATCCCGACGACCCGAGGAGCACGACGGTCCGGTGGGACGGCACCGTCAGGCTGACGTCATCGACCGCGACGATCTCTCCGCGCCCGTCGGCGTAGGTCTTCCGGACGGACCGGAACTCGATGCTCACGCTGCCCGCTCAGGGAAGGATGGTGACCTCGTCGCCGAAGGCGACGTAGCCCGAGAAGTCGACGCCGACCCGCTCGATCGCGCTGTGCAGCGGCGTCGGATAGCTCCAGGCGGCGTCGATCGACTCGTCGTGGACGTCGCCCTGGGAGTGCCGCAGCGTCCAGTACTGGCACTCGCCCTTCCAGGGGCACGTGTACGGCGTCGGGCTCGCGTGGAACATCGAGCGGTCGAGGGAGTCCGGCGGGAAGTACCGGTTGCCCTCGATCTCGACGATCCGATCGTCCGGGGTGTCGGCGACCACATGGTCGCGCCAGAGTGCGCGCATGCAGCGAGCGTAGCCCGGTCCGCCGACGTCCGGGCGGTTCGTGCGCGGATTGCTCAGGCCAGCTCGAGCGCCACCGTGACGTACGAATGCGCGGGAAGGTCCACCTCGAGTCCGCGCTCGCTCGGGCGCACCCCGTCGTGAGCGCGCGGTGCGACGTCCGACGGCCGGTCGGGCGTGTTGTGCGCCCCGAGCCCCTCCGCCCCGAGGATCCGCGCGGAGTGGCCGATCACCTGTCGGCCCCGCAGATCCAGGAGGACCGTGCGGCCGGATTCCGCGTCGAGATTCGACAGCGAGACGAGCGCCGTGTCGCCCGTGGTCGAGGCCGACGCCGACGCCGAGACGAGCGGCAGCTCCCGGCCTGCGGCCGTGAGCGTGGGGACGTCGCGCAGATGG
The DNA here is from genome assembly GCF_039529675.1 of Microbacterium paludicola. Classification (NCBI taxonomy): domain Bacteria; kingdom Bacillati; phylum Actinomycetota; class Actinomycetes; order Micrococcales; family Microbacteriaceae; genus Microbacterium; species Microbacterium paludicola. The sequence continues at coordinate 27,364 of NZ_BAAANG010000003.1, read as the reverse complement.
ACGGCGAGGGCGTCGGCGTCGTGGTGCTCGGTGTTCATCTCGAACACGTGGTACGTCGGCGTGAGCACAAGCGCGCCGCTGTCGGGGTCGGTCAGGATCATCGCCTGCAGCACGTTGACGGTCTGCGCGATGTTCGTCATCACCACGCGGTCGGCGTGGGAGTGGAACGCGTCGAAGTGCACCGAGGCGACGAGCGCATCGCGCAGGGTGTTCTGCTGGTACAGGAAGCCCGGGTTGGTGCCCGGTTCCACGTTCCACCACGTGCCCCACTCGTCGACGACGAGGCCGACCTTGCGGTGCGGGTCGTAGCGGTCCATGACGGTCGAGTGCCGCGTCAGCAGCTCGTGCATCCGGTGGGCGCGCGCGAGCGTCGTGTACCACTCGTCGACGGTGAACTCGGTGGCGCTGCCCTTGTCGGCCCAGTCGCCGCTCATCGTGTAGTAGTGAAGCGAGAGGGCCTGGAACGGCGCGACCGGGGCCGCCGGATCGGCCGCGAGATCGCCGAACGAGCGCATCAGCGTCTCGGTCCAGTGGTAGTCGGCGGTGTCGGCCCCCGCCGCGATCCGGTACAGCTCGTTGCCGCCGTGGTTCCGCGCGTACGTCGCGTACTGGCGGGCGAGCGCCGAGAAGGTCTCGACGCGCATGTGGCCGCCGCAACCCCAGGCCTCGTTGCCGAGGCCCCAGAACGGCACCTTCCACGGCTCATCCCGCCCGTTGGCGCGGCGCAGCGCGGCCATCGGCGAGTCGTCGCCGCGCGTGAGGTACTCCACCCACTCGGACATCTCCTGCACGGTTCCCGACCCGACGTTGCCCGAGATGTAGGGGTCGGCGCCGAGCAGCTCGCACAGGTCCATAAACTCGTGCGTGCCGAACGAGTTGTCCTCGACCACGTCTCCCCAGTGCGAATTGACCATCCGGGGCCGCTGATCGCGCGGGCCGATTCCGTCGCGCCAGTGGTAGTCGTCGGCGAAGCAGCCGCCCGGCCACCGCAGGTTCGGGATCCGGATCGCGCGCAGCGCGTCGACGACGTCTGACCGCAGGCCCCGCTCGTTGGGGATGTCCGAGTCCTCGCCGACCCAGAACCCGCCGTAGATGCAGCGCCCGAGGTGCTCGGCGAAGTGGCCGTACACGTGGCGCGAGATGGTGGGCCCGGGCAGGTCGAGGTCGATGATCGCGGTGGTCGTCGGCGTGCTCAAGGTCGCTCTTTCCTTCTGTGGATGCGGATTGTCGGTCACGGGGTGGGGAGCCACACGCGCATCGCCCCCGGCGCGCGGTTGCCCCAGGTGGCGAAGGGGATTGCGGTGACGTCGTGCTCGCCGCGCGCCGTCGCCGGCGGACCCGAGCGGTACAGGTCGTCGGGCGCGGCGGCCTCGGCGCACCGCAGGCGGAGCGTGCCGCCCTCGCCCTCGACGGGTGCGACCGGCAGCAGGACGAGGTCATCCACCTGGAGCGTCTCGGGAAGATCCGCCTGCTCCACGCAGTAGACGAGCGGGCCGCGCTCGACCGCCAGCGCGCCGCGGAGCGCATCCACGCGGTGATGGGCTCGGGTGAAGCGCGGCGTCAGGTCGAGCTCCAGGCGGTAGCGCGCGCCGGGCGCCAGCGGGACGGTCGCGTAGCCGTCCGCCTCGCGCGGGTGCGCGCCGTCCGCGGCCTCGAGCGACCAGGCGGACGACCAGCTCGGCACCCGCACGCGCAGCACGGCCCCGGTGGCGACGTCGCCCGCGACCTCGATGTCGACCCGGCCGTCGGCCGGATACTCCGTGCGCACCCTGACCGTGCCCGAGCCGAGCGGCGCCGGGAGGTCGATCTCGGCATCCGCGAGCTGATGGATCCAGAGCGCGCCGTCCGTCGCCGACGCGACGTACGCCCCGAGCTGCGCCACCGTCCGTGCGACATTCGGCGGGCAGCACGCGCACGAGTACCAGGACGTGCGCTGCCGCGGCGCGTTCTCCTCCGAGTGACGGTCGGGGCGCTGCTGCAGCGGGTTGGCGTAGAAGAATCGCGTTCCCGACGCGTCGACGGCCGCGGCGAGCGCGTTGTGCACCTCGCGCTCGATCGTCTCGGCGTAGCGCGCGGGCCCCGCGGCGCCGTCCGCGAGCAGCATCCGCCACGTCCAATGGATGTCCGCGACGGTCGCGCAGGTCTCGGCGTAGGCCCGCTCGGACGGCAGCTCGTAGTCGTCGCCGAACGCCTCGTCGCGGTGCCGCGCACCGAAGGCGCCGGTGAGGTACATCTTCCGCTCGTGCACGCTCGCCCACTGCGCGTCCATCGCCGCCCGGAGGCCGGGGTCGTCGGCCTCGAGCAGCACATCGGTCACGCCGGCGTTCAGGTACAGCTGGCGCACCGCGTGGCCGATGGCGGTCGTCGCCTCGCGCACGGGGACGTGGTCCTGGAAATACTGGGGGCCGAAGGCGCCGGCTGGGAGGATCCCCCGGCCTCGCAGATCGATCATCTTCGCCGCGAACGCCAGGTACCGCTCCTCCCCGGTGAACCGGGCGAGCTCGACGAGGGCCGTCTCGATCTCGGGGTGCCCGCAGATCGCATCCTGCCGTCCCGGGCCGAAGAGGTCGTCGAGCAGGTCGGCGAAACGGCGGGCGATGTCGAGGAGATCCGTGCGCCCGGACGCCCTCGCGAGGGCCACGGCCGCCTGGATCAGATGGCCGGCCACGTACATCTCGTGGGTCCACTCCTGCTCGGCGAACCGCTTCTCGGGATGCACCCCCTGGATCCAGGTGTGCACGTATCCATCCGGCTCCTGGACCCGGGCGACGAGCGCGATCACGTCGTCGAGCCACGCCTCGTGCCGCCGCTCGCCGCTGCGCGCGGTCTCCCACGCGACGGCCTCGATCGTCTTGTAGAGGTCGGAGTCGGCGAACACGAACCCGCGGTGGGCTGCGTCCGACTCCCCCACGATGCGGCGGAAGTTGTCGAGCACTCCCGAGGACTCCACCTGCGCGATGCAGTGAGGGATGGTCGCTTCCGCGTTCAGTCGCTGCCATCGCCCGAGGGCACCGCCGCGCAGACGCACGGCCGGCACGGCGAGGGGCCGGTGCCGGGTCGCCGCCATCGGGGCGGCGGGAGCGACGAGCTCGGACGCGACGGGGGCGTGCACGTGGATCTCCTTCGATCGACGGGAAAGCGTTATCCGCGACACGTTAGCGCAGCTGGCCGGATCAGCGCGTCGAACCGCGCACGACGAGTCGCACGGGCGTGGCGACGTGCTCGGCCGGCGCATCCGGATCGGCCAACCGACGGTGAAGCAGCCGCACCGCCTCGCGCGCGACGGTCTCGTGCCCGGGATCGACCGACGTCAGCCCCGGCGGCACGTACCTCGATACCTGGAGGTCGTCGAAGCCGGACACCCTCACATCGTCCGGCACGCGCAGCCCGGACTCGTGCAGCGCACCGAGGGCCGCGAGTGCGATGACGTCAGTGGCGGCGAAGACCGCGTCGAAGGGCAGGCCCGCCGCGATCACCTTCAGAAGGGTGCGCCGCGCGTCCTCGAAGGAGTAGTCGCCGATGGGGACGACGTACCGCTCGTCGATCGGCAGCCCCGCGTCGCGGTGGGCCTGCTCCCATCCCACACGCCGATCGGAGGTCATGGCATGCGCGTCCCCCGGCGTGCAGCCGAGGGCCAGGATCCGGCGGGAGCCGCGAGCGATCATGTGCGCGGTGGCCTCCTGGGCCCCGGCCTCATTCGCGAGTCGCACGTGGTCGAAGCGATCGGGCACATCGCGCTCACCCAGCAGCACGATCGGCGTGGAGCTGCGGATGCGATCGAGATCCTCGCGATCGAGCCCGACCGAGGACATCAGCACGCCGTCGTACAGCTGCAGTCGCGCGCGGCTGACCGAGGCCATCTCGAGCTCGGCGCTCGCCGTCGTGCGCTCGAGCACGAGGTGACGCCCGCCGGCTTCCACCTCCCGCGCGACGGCGTCGGCGAGCTCGCTGTAGTAGTCGTAGAAGCTCGGCACGATCAGGGCCACGGTGCCCGTGCGTCCGGCACGCAGGTTGCGCGCCGTCAGGTTCACCTCGTATCCGAGCGACTCCACGGCCGCGAGCACTCGCGCACGCGTCGGCGCACCCACCGGACGGCGGTCGTTAAGGACGTTCGACACGGTCATCGTCGACACGCCGGCCTCTCGCGCGACATCCGACATCGTCACCATGGCGATCCCTCCCCCTGCATCATGCCACCGCTCGCCGGTGCGCCGCGCTCCGTCGAGCGCATGGGCAGTGACCTGGACTATATCGATAAAAGTTTCCCTTGACGCAACCGATGACGGCACATAGTTTGACGTTAAAATCCGCACGGGACGAGGGCGAGAGGCATCCGCTCCCCGGCACCGCATGGCTCGGCCGACGACGTCCGGGCACAGTTCTCAAGGGAGAGACATGAAGCGTGAACTGACCGCGCGCCCGGCGCGCCGATTCGCCAGGGCCGCGACCGCACTGGCCGTCGCCGGGACCCTCTTCGCGGTCGCCGGATGCACCGCCGGCGGCTCGAGCGAGGAGCCGGCAGGCAGTGAGAACGACGCGGGCTCGATGAGCGGCTACGGCGTCGACAAGACGTTCACGGCCTCCGAGCCGCTCACCTTCTCGATGCTCTGGACCGACTGGCCGGAGACGCCGATCAAGGACTCATGGGAGGTCTTCGACGAGATCGCCGAACGCACAAACGTCTCGCTCGAGCTGACGAACATCCCGTTCAGCGACGCCCTGGAGAAGCGCAGCCTGCTGATCAGCGCCGGCGACGCGCCCCAGATCATCCCGCTCGTGTACACCGGCGAGGAGAGGCAGTTCGCCGCCACCGGCGCCGTCGTCGCACTCAGCGACTACGAGGACCACATGCCCCACTTCCAGAAGTACGTGGACGAGTGGGACCTGCGCGACATGATCGACAACCTCCGCCAGGCCGACGGCAAGTACTACATGATGCCGGGCCTGCAGGAGGTCTCCGTCCCGACGTTCACCCTCGTCGTCCGCACGGACATCATCGAGGAGGTGGGTGCCGAGGTCCCGGAGACCTGGGACGACCTGCGCACCGTCCTGGAGAAGATCAAGGCGAAATATCCGGACAGCACACCGCTCGCCGACGGCTTCGAGGGTCAGTCGATGCTCAACTACGCCGCCCACGCGTTCGGCACCGTCGCCGGCTGGGGCTTCGGCAACGGCACCTTCTTCAACGAGGAGAAGGGCGAGTTCGAGTACGCCGCGACCAACGAGGGATACAAGGTGATGGTCGAGTACTTCCACGGCCTCGTCGAGGACGGCCTGCTCGACACCGAGTCGTTCACGGCGGCGGTCGAGGGGAGCAGCACCGTGCTGGAGAAGTTCGCCGCCGGGCAGGTCTTCGCCGCCTCGGGCGCGAACGGCACCGTCCAGGAGTTCAACGCGGCCCTCGAGGCGGCCGGCGCCGAGGGCTACGAGGTCGTGCAGATCGCCCCGCCGGGCGGACCCGCCGGGCAGATCGTCGAGCCCCGCAACTTCTGGAACGGCTTCATGCTGACCGCCGAGGCCGAGGAGAGCCCGAACTTCATCGCCCTCCTGCAGTTCCTCGACTGGCTGTACTACAGCCCCGAGGCGCGCGACCTGCTGCGCTGGGGCGTCGAGGGAGAGACGTACACCAAGGGCGCGGACGGAAGCTACCAGCTCAACCCCGAGTACTCGCTCGACGCGTTCAACATCAACCCGGACGCCCCGACCGACATCCAGAAGGACCTCGGCTACTCGAACGACCCGCTGTCGGGTTCGACCGAGTCTCGCGCGCTGAAGGAGTCGTACAACGTGCCCGCGTTCGTCGACTACATCGACTCCGTGCTCACCAACCGCACGCCGCGCGATCCCTTCCCGCCCGCGCCTCTCGACGAGGCCGAGCTCGAGCAGGCGTCGCTGCTGTCGACGCCGCTGAAGGACACCGTCGACACCAACACGCTCAAGTTCATCCTCGGTGAGCGCCCGCTGTCCGAGTGGGACGCGTTCGTGAGCGAGCTGGAGGGCCAGAACCTGCAGGGCTACCTCGACCTGATCAACGGCGCCCACGAGCGCTACGCCGCGGAGAACGGCTGATCGGTCCGCTCCGGGTTCGGCGGGGTGCAAGTGCCCCGCCGAACCCGCCATCCGATCCGTTGCCATCCGATCCGTTGCCATCCGATCCGTTGAAGGTGCAGACATGGAACTGACGCACGCGGCGACGAGCGGCACGACCGCCGTCACCGATCCACCACCGCCCGCGCGTGACGGCGCCGCCGGCCGCCCGCCGCTGGCGCCGTCGCGACGCACCGGAGGGCGCGGGCGCCGGCCCGCGAGGATCCCGTGGCGCAAGACGCTGCGGCACGACGGCGTGCTCTACGCGATGGCGCTCGTGCCGATCATCTATCTGCTCGTCTTCCGGTACGTGCCGATGCTCGGCAACGTCATCGCGTTCCGCCGCTTCCGGCCCGGCGGGAACATCCTCGGCGAGGAGTGGGTCGGGCTTCGCTACGTGCAGATGTTCATCTCGGACGCCACGTTCTGGCACGTCTTCGCGAACACCGCGATCCTCGGGGCCCTGACGCTCGTCGTGTGCTTCCCGCTGCCGATCATCCTGGCGCTCATGCTGAACGAGGTCCGCAAGCGGACGTTCAAGAACATCGTGCAGTCGATCACCTACCTCCCCCACTTCCTGTCGATCGTCATCGTCGCGGGCGTCGTGATGCAGCTGCTGTCGCTGCAGGGAACGGTCAACCAGATCGTGGAGGCGATGGGCGGCGACGCGATCCCGTTCCTGCAGCGCCCCGAGTGGTTCCGGGTGATCTACGTCGGCTCGGAGGTCTGGCAGACCGTGGGCTGGGGGACGATCCTGTACCTCGCTGCCCTGACCACGGTCGACGACTCGCTGTACGAGGCGGCGCGGATCGACGGCGCCGGCCGGTGGCGCCAGACGTGGCACGTCACGCTTCCCGGCATCCGGCCGACGATGATCACCCTGCTGATCCTGAACATCGGGACGTTCCTCAACGTCGGCTTCGAGAAGGTGCTGCTTCTCTACGCGCCGCTCACGTACGAGACGGCCGACGTGATCTCGACGTACCTGTATCGCGTGGGTCTCGTCTCGAACAACCTCAGCTACGCGGCGGCGATCGGCCTCTTCCAGGCGTGCATCGGCCTCGTGATGGTCCTGTCCGCGAACTTCATCTCGCGGCGAGTGGTGGGAGCAAGCCTGTGGTGACCGAAGCGATCGTGACCGGCAAGGCCGTCGGCCCCCGCACCCGAGGCCCCCGCGACTCGACGGGCTACCGCGTGTTCACGTGGTTCAACGTCACGGCGCTGGTGGTCATCTGCCTCCTCACGCTGTACCCGTTCGTCACCCTGATCGCGCAGTCCTTCTCGAGCTCCGGCGCGATCAAGGCCGGGCTCGTCAACGCGCTGCCGGTCGGCTTCAACCTCGACACGTATCACGCGGTCACATCCGACGGCAGGTTCTGGGGCACCTACGGCAACACGGTGCTCTACACGGTCGTGGGAACCGTGCTGGCGATGGCGCTGACGACGACGTTCGCGTATGTGATCTCGCAGCAGCACCTGCGCGGACGCAACGTGCTCATCGGCATCGCGGTGTTCACGATGTTCTTCAACGGCGGGATCATCCCGAACTACGTGCTGATCTCATCCCTCGAGCTGAAGAACACGATGTGGGCCGTCGTGCTTCCGGGCGCGCTCTCGGTGTTCAACCTTCTTGTGATGAAGTCGTTCTTCGAGAACATGCCGCGCGAACTCGAGGAGGCCGCGCGGATCGACGGGCTCGGCTGGTGGGGGATCTTCACGCGCATCGTGATGCCGCTGTCGAAGGCGGTGCTCGCAACCATGACGCTGTTCTACTCGGTGAGCTACTGGAACGACTGGTTCTCGGCGTTCCTCTACCTCGACAAGAGCGAGCTGTTCCCGCTCTCGCTGCATCTCAGGAATCTGATCGCGGGGGCCTCGACCACAACCGCGGAGAGCGCCGCGGCCATCGGCTCGACGAGCGCGGCGATCTCGGCGAACGTCGAGGCCGTGACCATGGTGCTGGCGATCATCCCGATCCTGTGCGTGTACCCGTTCGTGCAGCGTCACTTCGTCTCGGGGGTGATGCTCGGATCCGTGAAGGGATGAGCCCGGCGACCCGATTCAGCCGACGACGCGCGCGCCCGGCACGGGCCCGTGCACGTGCAGCGCGGGGAACCCCGCGGTCTCGAGGTCGGTGAGCAGTTCGAGCGCGTGCTCGGCCGATCCGCACAGGAACGCCAGCGTCGGCCCCGAGCCGGAGACGATGCCCGCCAGCGCGCCGGCGGCCTCGCCGTGCTCGAGCACCGCCGCGAGGTCCGGCCGCAGCCTCAGCGTCGCGACCTGCAGATCGTTGCGGAGCGCGGCGGCGAGCATCGCGGCGTCTCCCGCCCGCAGGGCGTGAAGCACCTCGGGATCGACCGACGGGCGCTGCACGACGGGGCCGATGTCGACTTTGTGGCGCTCGCGGTGCGCGTCGAGCTCGCCGTACACCTTCGGCGTCGACACTCCCTCGTCGCTCGTGACCAGCACCCAGTCGAACCGCCCGCGCGCCAGGGCGGGGTTCAGCACGTCACCGCGACCGGTGCCGACCGCGGTGCCGCCCTTGAGCGCGAAGGGGACGTCGGCGCCGAGCCGCGCGGCGAGCCGGTGGAGCTCCTGGCCCGTCAGGCGCGTGTCCCACAGCGCGTCGCACGCCAGCAGCGCCGCGGCGGCATCCGCCGATCCGCCGCCCATGCCGCCTGCCACCGGCACCTGCTTGTAGACGTCGAGGTGCACGCCGCTCTCGTAGCCCGTCTCCTCGGCGAGCAGCATCGCCGCACGCAGGGCGAGGTTGCGCTCATCGGTGGGAACGCCGTCGAGGTCGACGGTGCCGCTGACGGTCATGCTGAAGCCCTCGGCGGCGGTCGCCACGACGTCCTCGTACAGCGACACCGCCTGGAAGGCCGTGGCGAGCTCGTGGTAGCCGTCGCCCTGCAGCGCGCCCACCTCGAGGTAGACGTTGATCTTCCCCGGCGCGCGCACGCGCACCGACGGGATCTCCTCGGCGAACGTCACTTCGTCTCGCTTCGCTCGCTCAGTACGGCGCACTTCGTCTCGCTTCGCTCGCTCAGTACGGCGCACTTCGTCCGGCGTCGCTCGCTCAGTACGGCGCACTTCGTCCGGCGTCGCTCGCTCAGTACGGCGCACTTCGTCCGGCGTCGCTCGCTCAGTACGGCGCTTGCGTCGAGGTCTCGCGGGGAGTGGCTCACGTTCCCCAGGCTATCCGGGGTTCCGGGACCGGATCCGCTCCGCCGTCACACGACCGCGCGGGCGATCCGGACGAAGTCGTCGATCGAGAGCTCCTCGCCGCGCGCGGTCGGCGCGACGCCGGCGCGCTCGAGCACCTCGGTGGCCCCCGCGGACGTCCCGCCGAGCACGCCGGCGAGGGCCTGCCGCAGCATCTTCCGTCGCTGCTGGAACGCGGCGTCCACGATCCGGAAGGTGAGGAGGCGCTCCTCCTCGGTGCCGCGGGGCTCCGGATCGCGCCGGAAGGCGACCAGCACGCTGTCGACGTTCGGGACCGGCCAGAACACCTGCCGCGAGACGGTGCCGGCGAGCCGCCACGGGCCGTACCAGGCGGCCTTCACGCTCGGCGCGCCGTAGACCTTGCTGCCGGGAGGCGCGGCGAGCCGCTCCCCCACCTCCGCCTGCACCATCACCACGCCGCGCTCGAGCCCCGGGAACGTCTCCATGAAGTGAAGAAGCACGGGCACCGAGACGTTGTACGGAAGGTTCGCCACGAGCACGGACGGATCGCCCGGAAGCTCGGTCACGCGCAGCGCGTCGGCGTCGACCACCGTGAGAGCGTCGTCCGGCACCCCGTGCTGCGCGGCGGTCTCGGGAAGGCGCTCGGCGAGCCGGTGGTCGATCTCGACCGCGGTGACCTTCGCGCCCGTCTCCAGGATCGCGAGGGTCAGCGACCCGAGACCCGGCCCGACCTCGACGACCCGGTCGTCCCGATCGACACCCGCGACCTGCACGATCTTGCGCACCGTGTTGGCGTCGACGACGAAGTTCTGCCCCAGCTTCTTCGTGGGCGTGACGTCGAGCGACGCGGCGAGCGAGCGGATCTCGGTGGCACCGAGCAGAGTGACCATTCGTCTATTGTCGCGGGTCGGTCAGAACTCGCCGTACACCTCGACGGTGTTGGCGGCGAGCTGGGCGCAGAGCTCGTCGACGTCGATGCCGAGTTCCGCCGCCATGAAGCGCACGGTGACCGGCACGAGGTACGGCGCGTTCGGGCGGCCGCGGTGCGGCACCGGCGTGAGGAAGGGCGCATCCGTCTCGACGAGGATGCGCTCTCGCGGCGTCACCGCGAGGGCGTCACGCAGGTTCTGCGCGTTCTTGAACGTGATGTTGCCGGCGAACGAGAGCCAGTAGCCGGCATCGGCCGCCTCGCGCGCCATGTCGGCATCGCCCGAGAAGCAGTGGAACACCGTCTTCTCCGGCGCGCCGACGCGGACGAGCGTGTCGAGCACGTCCCGGTGCGCGTCGCGATCGTGGATCTGCATCGCGATGCCGTGCTTCTTCGCCAGCGCGATGTGCGCCTCGAACGACCGGTGCTGTGCGGGCCGGCCAGACTCGTCCGTGCGGAAGTAGTCGAGCCCGGTCTCGCCGATCGCGCGCACGCGCGGGTGCGCGGCGAGTTCGTCCATCACGGCGATCGCCTCGTCGAGGCGGCCCGCCGCGTCGCACACCGGGGCGTCGTTCGGGTGGATCGCCACCGCCGCGAGCACGCGCGGGTGCGCCTCGGCCGCCGCGACCGCCCAGCGCGACGACTCGATGTCGCCGGATGCCTGCACAACGCCCGCGATCCCCACCTCGAGCGCGCGCTCGAGGTGCGCCGCGAGGTCGAGCGGCTCGTCGCCGTCCGTGATCTCGAGGTGGGCGTGGTTGTCGTACACCGGCACCGCGAGCGGCTCGGGCGCCGCCGGATAGCGGATGTCCTTGCGTCCGTCCTTGGCGCGCTCGCGGACGTAGGTCTCCGGGGTCTCCGGGGAGCTCACGTCAGTCGGCCTGCTCGATGCGAGGGAACAGCGGGGCGAGCGTCTGCGTGACGGCGCCTGCGGGAAGGATGCCCCACGCTCCCGCCTCGCGGATCGGCTGGCCGGCGAGCGCCCCGAGCGCGTCGTCCGCGCCGAGCGCCGTCCAGAGCTTCGCCGTCGACTGCGGCATCACGGGCGACAGCAGCACCGCGAGGGCGCGCAGGCCCTCCGCGCACGTGTACAGGACGGTCGCGAGACGCTCGCGCTGCGCCTCGTCCTTCGCCAGCGCCCACGGCTCGTTGTCGGTGATGTAGCCGTTCAGCTCGTCGACGATCGTCCAGATCGAGCGGATCGCCTCGTCGATCCGGAAGCGCTCGATCGCCTCGTCGGCGCGCGCGGCGGCATCCTGCACGGTCTTCTGGATCGCGAGGTCGACATCCGTGTACGCGCCCGGCTCGGGGACGGCACCGTCGAAGTACTTGCCGATCATCGCGATGGTGCGCGAGGCGAGGTTGCCGAAGCCGTTGGCGAGCTCGGCCTGGTAGCGGGCCGACAGGTCCTCCCACGAGAACGAGCCGTCCTGGCCGAAGGCGATCGCCGAGAGGAAGTAGAACCGGAAGGCATCGCTGCCGAACGTCTCGACGAGGGTCTCGGGCGCGATGCCCGTCGCCTTCGACTTCGACATCTTCTCGCCGCCGACAAGCAGCCAGCCGTGCGCGAAGACGCCCTTGGGGACATCCAGACCCGCGGCCATGAGCATCGCGGGCCAGATCACCGCGTGGAAGCGCAGGATGTCCTTGCCGACGACGTGGTAGCCGGGCCAGCGGCGCGCGAAGGTGTCCTCGTCGGCGCCGTAGCCGACACCCGTGGCGTAGTTCAGCAGCGCATCGATCCACACGTACAGGACGTGCGAGGTGTCCCATGGGATCGGGATTCCCCAGTCGAACGCCGAGCGCGAGATCGACAGGTCCTTGAGGCCCTGCTGCACGAAGGCGACGACCTCGTTGCGTGCAGACTCGGGCTGCACGAACTCGGGCTGATCGCGGTACAGCGCGAGCAGGCGATCCTGGAACTCGCTGAGCTTGAAGAAGTAGTTCTTCTCGTGCAGCAGCTCGAGCGGCTTCGAGTGGATGACGCAGACCTTGAGGCCCTCGAACGGGCCGGTGCCGTCGACGATCTCGCTCTCGGGCTTGAACTCCTCGCAGCCGACGCAGTACAGCGCCTCGTACTCGCCCGCGTAGACGTAGCCGCGGTCGTAGATCGACTGCCAGAACTTCTGCGTCCGGGTCTCGTGGCGCTCCTGCGTGGTGCGGATGAAGTCGTCGTTGGCGACATCCAGGGTCTTCAGCAGCGGGAACCACGCCTCGGTCACGAGCTTGTCGACCCACTCCTGCGGGGTCACGCCGTTCGCCGCCGCGGCGCGCATCATCTTCTGGCCGTGCTCGTCGGTGCCGGTGAGCATCCACGCGTCGTCGCCCGCCTGGCGGTGCCAGCGCGCGAGGGTGTCCACCGCCACCGTCGTGTACCCGTGGCCGATGTGGGGAACATCGCTCGGGTAGTAGATCGGCGTGGTGATGTAGAACGAACGGCCGGAAGTCACCCGTTCATCCTAGTTTGGGCGTGACGTCGCGTTACGCGCGGGCGCTGTGAGCTCAGCGGTCCAGCGGCAGCGACGGGGCGAGCTCGCGCAGGCGCAGGTTCGCGGGCTGCAGCGCGCCGTACAGCTGGTCGAACACCGGCAGCAGGGTCGCGTACACGGCGGAGTCGGCCGGGCGCGGGGCGATCCGATGGGCGACCGGGACGATGTCGGCCGCGACGTCGATCGACTCGATCAGTCCCAGCGCCTCCATGCCGAGCAGGGCGGCGCCGAAGCCCGACCCCTCCTGCTCGTCGAGCAGCCCGATCGGCATCGCGAAGGCGTCGGCGATCACCTGCTGCCAGAGCGGATGCTTCATCACCCCGCCGGTGGCGCGGATCTCGTTGATCTCCAGCCCCGCGGCGCGCATCGACTGCAGCACGAGCGACAGCTGCAGCGCGACGCCCTCGACCGCGGCACGGACGAGGTGCTCGCGGCGATGCGCGCGCGTGAGGCCAACGTAGGCGCCGCGGGCGGTGCTCCCCCAGTGCGGCGCGCGCTCGCTCAGCAGGTACGGAAGCATCAGCAGCCCGCCCGCGCCGGCGGGGACGGTCGTGGCCGCGTCGAGCAGGTCGGACGCCGAGCCCGCCTCGTCGTCGCCCGCGATCTCGGCGCGCACCCAGTCGAGCACCACGCCGCCGTTGTTTATGGCGCCGCCGATGACCCAGCGGTCCTCGGTCAGCGCGTAGCAGAACACCCCGCCGCGGGGATCGACCGCGGGCTTGTCGACGCCCACGCGCAGGGCGCCGCTGGTGCCGATCGAGCACGCCGCGACGCCCGGGCGCACGGCCCCGACGCCGAGGTTGGCGAGCGGGCCGTCGCCCGCGCCGACGACGACGGGCGTCGACAGCGGAAGGCCGGTCGCGGCGCCCGCCTCCTCCGTCAGCCCGTCGAGCACGGTGGTCGTGGCGACGAGCTCGGGAAGCTGCTCCTGACGGATCCCGGCGAGGCCGAGCGCCTCCTCGTCCCACGCGAGGCGGTGGATGTCCATCAGCCCCGACGCCGAGGCGAGCGAGTGGTCGACGACGAGCGCGCCGCACAGGTGCAGCAGCACCCAGTCCTTGATCCCGACCCAGAAGGCGGCGTTCTGCCGGATCCGGGGCTCCTGCTCGCGGAACCAGATCAGCTTCGTCAGGGGCGACATCGGGTGGATCGGGGTTCCCGTCCGGCGGTGAAGCGCGAGGCCGCCGGCGGAGGCCCGCACGCGCGCCGCCTGGTCGGCGGCCCGGGTGTCGGCCCACGTCACCACCGGGGTGAGGGGACGCAGCTCGTCGTCGAGGGCGAGCAGGCTGTGCATCGCCGACGAGAACGACAGCCCCGCGATCCGCTCGACGCCGATCTCGGCGACCACCGCGCGAAGGCCCTCGTACACGGCGCCGAGGATCAGGTCGGGATCCTGCACCGCGTGCCCCGGGTGCGGCTCCTCAAGCGGGTAGCCGTGCGAGGCGGACGCGAGCTGACGGCCATCCGGCGTGTACGCGACCGTCTTCGTCGCGGTGGTGCCCATGTCGACGCCGATGACCACATCGCGTGCTGTCGTCATCTCGCGCACACCTTCCCGTCCGGCCTCAGCGCCATCGTGCCTCATGCGGCATCGCCTGTCATCGCGACGACGACCTTGCCCGAGCGGCGGGAGTCGCGCGCGAGCGCGAACGCCTCCTCCGCCCGGTCGACGGGCAGCACGTGCGTGACGACCTGCTCGATCTCGGGCCGGCGGTCGAGCAGGACGACCGCCTCGTCGATCTCCTCGCGGAAGCGGAACGTGCCGCGCAGGTCGACCTCCTTGGAGATGAAGGGCGCGAGGTTCACCGGGCGCGGCGCGTCGGGCACCATCCCGACCTGCACGACGACGCCGCGGCGGCGGACGGCGGCACCCGCCGCGCCGATCGCGACGGCGACGCCCGAGCACTCGAGCACGACGTCGAACGCCGAGGGCGGCAGCTCGTCCTCGCCGATGCGCACGACGGCATCCGCGCCCAGCGCGGTCGCGCGCTCGAGCGGCTCGGGAAGCACGTCGCTCACCGTCACGTGGGATGCGCCCCGCGCCTGCGCGGCGACCAGGGCCAGCAGGCCGATCGGGCCCGCACCCGAGACGAGCACGCGCGCGCCGGACAGGTCGCCCGCGCGATTGGCGGCGTGCAGCGCGACCGCGAGCGGCTCGGCGAGCACGGCGCGCCGCACGGGCAGCGACGCCGGCAGCGGGCGCACCATGTCGGCGCGCACCACGAGGTACTCCGACATCGCGCCCTGCGTGTGCGGCCACGTCGACGCGCTGCCGAGGTACGAGCCGCCGGGCCACAGGTGAGGCTCGTCCTCGATCCCGCGCTCGGGCGTCCCGAATCGCGCCGGGTGCACGGTGACGGGGGTGCCCGCCTCGAGCGCCCCGCTCGGGTCGAGGTCGACCCGGCCCGCGAGCTCGTGGCCGGGCGTCAGCGGCTCGCGCACCTCGTACTCGCCGTTGGCTCCCTCGAAGAAGTAGTGGAGGTCGGATCCGCACACGCCGACCACGTCGACGCGCAGCCGCACCTCGCCCTCGCCGGGCTCGGGCATCGGCGCCTCACGCACCGCCATCGTCTCCTTGGCGTCGATGTACACCGCGCGCATCGCGGTCCCCTTCCTGCTCATGCGGATGACCGCGCTCAGACGACCGCGGTCATCCCGCCGTCGACGAAGATGTTCTGCCCCGAGACGAAACCCGACGCGTCGGAGGCGAGGTAGAGCAGAGTCCCCCACAGCTCGCGGAAGTCACCCCAGCGCTGCGCCGGTGTGCGGTTCACGAGCCAGGAGGTGAACTGCTCGTCCTCCACCAGCGCGCGGTTCATCTCGGTGGCGAAGTAGCCGGGCGAGAGGGCGTTGACCTGCACGCCGAAGCGCGCGAGATCCGCCGCCATGCCCTGCGTCAGGAGCGCCACGCCGCCCTTGCTCGCCGAGTACGGGGCGATGGTCTGTCGCGCGAGCTTCGACTGCACCGAGGCGATGTTGATCACCTTGCCCGAGCCGCGCTCGGCCATGCCGGGCGTCACGAACCGCGACACGTAGAACACGCTCGACAGGTTGCTCGCGATCACGGCGTCCCAGTCGTCGACCGGGAACTCGGTGAACGGCGCCCGCCGCTGCACGCCCGCGTTGTTGACGAGGATGTCCGGCACGCCGTGCTCGGCGATCAGCGCGCCGACCGCCGTCTCGACGGCCGACGCGTCGGTCACGTCGAAGCGCACGGCGGCCGGTCGCGTGCCGGTCGACCGCTCGATCGCGTCCCCGGCCGCGGCGAGCGCCTGCGCGTCGCGGCCGTGGAGCACAACCCTCGCGCCCGCCTCCGCGAGCGCGAGGGCGAGCGACAGGCCGAGCCCGCGCGACGATCCGGTGACGAGAGCGAGACGCCCCGAGACGTCGAAGAGATCGGTGCCCGTCATGCGCTCAGAAGATCAGGTAGATCGCGAGCACGAGGACGAACGCGACGACCGACTCGATCGCCTGCTGGACCGTCCACGTCTTGAGCGTGGTCTTCACATCCATGTCCATCAGGCGCCCGACGAGCCAGAAGCCCGAGTCGTTCACGTGGCTCGCGAACACGGATCCGGCCGCGGCCGCGAGCGTGATCGCCGCGGTGTCGATGACGCTGAAGCCCGCCGACGTGACGGCCGGAGCGAGCAGGCCCGCGGTGGTGACGAGCGCCACGGTCGCCGAGCCCTGCGCCACGCGCAGCACGACCGCGATGACGTAGGCGGCGAAGATGAGCGGCATCCCCCAGGAGTCGAGCGTCTCGGACAGCGCGTCGCCGATTCCCGACGCGCGCAGCACGCCGCCGAACATGCCGCCGGCGCCCGTGATCAGGATCACGGAGGCCACCGTGCCGAGCGTTCCCTCGACGAGCTTCTCGAGCGCGGATCCGTTCTCGCCGCGGAACTTGCCGAGCACGAGCAGCGCGACGAGAGCCGTGATGAGCAGCGCGACCGGCGACGTGCCGATGAGCATAAGCGCCTGCACCCAGGTCTCGTCACGGTCGACGATGCGGGCGGAGCCGAGGGCGTTCAGGCCCGTGTTGAGGAAGATCAGCAGCAGCGGCAGCACCAGGATCGCGACCACCGTGCCGAACTTCGGCGGGTTCGTGGGCTGGTCGTCGTCCTTCACGCCGAACAGCGCGGGCACGATCATCGGGTAGCGCTTGTTGACGAACTTCGCCCACAGGTAGCCCGAGACGTACCAGACGGGGAACGCGAGCACGAGGCCGAGCAGCAGCACGACGCCGAGGTCCGCCTCGAAGAACTCGGAGGCCGAGACGGGGCCGGGGTGCGGGGGAAGCAGCACGTGCATCACCGAGAACGCCGCGGCGCCGCTGAAGCCGTACAGCAGCAGGTTCTTGCCGCCGATGCGGCGCGCGACCGCGAAGATGATCGGCAGCATCACGATCAGGCCCGCGTCGAAGAAGATCGGGAAGCCGAGGATCAGCGACGTCAGACCGAGCGCGAACGCCGCCCGCTTCTCGCCGAAGACCGACACCATCTTCTCGGCGACGACCTTCGCGCCGCCGCTGGACTCGATGAGGCGCCCGAGGATCGCGCCGAGGCCGATCAGCAGGGCGACCGAGCCGAGCGTCGAGCCGAAGCCCGCGACGAGCACGTCGTTGACGAGCACGCCCATCGGCAGGCCGGTCGCGATCGCCGTGAGCAGCGAGACGACGATCAGCACCAGGAACGCGTGCAGGCGCACCTTGATGACCAGGAACAGGATCAGCGCGACGGCCGCCGCGGCGATGCCGAGCAGCGGGCCCGCGCCGAGCGTCTGGGTCCAATCTTCCATGGGGGTTTCTCCGTTGAAATCGGGGATGCCGCGGCGGCGCGCGCATCCGAGGAAGGCCTCGTCCGAACGTGATCGGTGCGGACGTGCGACAAAGGTACTACTTTTCCGCTCGGTAAGGTATCACCATTCAGACCTCGCAAAGGAGCGTGATGGCCGGCGGAACTCACCGCGACGTGCTCGGGGAGCTCGGGCGACGCATCGCCACGGGCATGATCCGTCCGGGCTCCGTCCTCACGCTCGCCGGGATCGAGCAGGATCTCGGCGCGTCACGCACCGTCGTGCGCGAGGCGGTGCGCGTGCTCGAGAGCATCGGGATGGTCGAGTCGCGGCGCCGGGTCGGCATCACGGTGCGACCGCGCGAGCACTGGGACGCCTTCGATCCGCAGCTGATCCAGTGGAACCTCGACGGCCCCTTCCGGCAGCAGCAGCTCGAGGCGCTCGCCGAGCTGCGCGTCGCGACCGAGCCGATGGCGGCGCGTCTCGCGGCCCGCCGCGCGACGCCGACCCAGCGCGCCGAGCTGCGGCGCCTCGCCGAGCGCCTCGTCGAGCTCGGCGAGCGCGGCGAGGGCGCATCCGACCCGTATCTGGAGGCCGACGTCGCGTTCCACGCGCTGCTGCTGGCGGCATCCGGGAACCCGCTGCTCGCCGTGCTCGAACGACCCGTGCACGCGGTGCTCGAGGGGCGCACCCGGCTGGGGCTGACCCCCGCGGTGCCCGCCGAGGGGACGCTCGAGGAGCACATGCGCGTCGCGCTCGCCGTCGCCGAGGGCGACGCGGACGCCGCCGAGCGCCACTCCCGCGCGCATATGCACACCGTGTGGGATGAGATGTCCTCGGACTGAGGTTCCCGCTTGTCCGGGGCGCCGGGTTCGCCGGAGATGCCGTGTTCTCCGGATCGCATCGCGCCCGCGGATCCGGAGAAGGCGATATCTCCGGAGAACCCGTCAGGCGCGGGCGGCGAGCGCGGCCTGGTAGAGGTCGCGCGAGGAGTGTCCCGTGTGCGCCGCGACCTCGGCGGCCGCGTCCTTGAGCCGCGTGCCGGAGGCGACCATCGCCTGCACCTGTGCAAGGGCGTCCTCGGGCGAGACGTCGCCCGCGACCGCGCCGGCGACGACGATCACCAGCTCGCCGCGCACTCCCTCCTCGGCCCACGCGGTCAGCTCGGCGAGGGTGCCCCGCGCGACCTCCTCGTGAAGCTTCGTGAGCTCACGGCACACCGCCGCGCGGCGATCCTGCCCGAACGCCGACGCCATGTCGCCGAGGGTCTGCGCCACGCGGGTCGGCGCCTCGAAGAACACCATCGTGCGCGGCTCGGCGGCGAGCGCCGTCAGGGCGCGGCGCCGCTCCCCCGGCTTGCGCGCGACGAACCCCTCGAACGTGAAGCGGTCGGTCGGCAGACCCGCGACGGCGAGCGCGGTCAGCACGGCGCTCGGACCCGGGATCGCCGTGACCGTCACGCCGGCCTCCGCCGCGGCCGAGACGAGGCCGTATCCCGGATCGCTCACGGTCGGCATCCCCGCATCCGTCAGGACGACGAGATCCTGCTCCCTGGCCAGCTCGACGAGCTCGGCGGCCTTCTGTCGCTCGTTGTGGTCGTGCATCGCGATCAGCCGCGGCCGGTTCGCGATGCCGAGCCCGGCGAACAGCCGCTGCGCGGTGCGCGTGTCCTCGGCCGCCACGACCGGCGCCTCCTCGAGCACCTCGATGAGCCGGCGGGACGCATCCCCGAGGTTGCCGATGGGCGTCGCGGCGAGGATGATCACCGCTTCAGGGTAGTCCGGCGTCCCTGCGCGACGCCCTGGGGCCGCCTCGCGGGAGCGGGCCCGGCCGCGCCCTAGGCTGTTGCGGGTGAGGATCGCGCCCCGCACCGCCGGCTGGCTGACGCCGCTCGCGCTGACGGTCGTCGCGGCGGCCCTCCGCTTCATCGGGCTCTCCCACCCGCACGAGCTGGTGTTCGACGAGACCTACTACGTCAAGGACGCCTGGACGCTGCTTCACCTCGGCTACGAGGGCACGTGGCCGGACGACGCGAACGCGCTCTTCACCGGCGGCGACACCGCCGCCTTCCTGACCGACCCGTCATACGTCGTCCATCCGCCGCTCGGCAAGTGGCTCATCGCCGTCGGCATGCTGCTGTTCGGCGCGGAGAGCGGGTTCGGATGGCGGTTCTCCGCCGCTGTCGCCGGCACCCTGCTCGTCCCCCTCGTGTACGCGATCGCGCGACGCCTCTCCGGCTCGGTCGTGATCGGCGCGGTCGCGGGCGGTCTGCTGGCCGTCGACGGCCTGGCGATCTCGCTCAGCCGCGTGAGCCTCCTCGACGGGTTCCTCGCGTTCTTCGTGACGCTCGCCTTCTGGTTCCTGATCCTCGACCGCGAACGGATGACGAGGCGCCTGGAGGCCTGGCAGGCGGATCCGCACCCCGGCTACACCGGCCCCGTGGTGTGGGATCGCCCGTGGGTGCTCGCCGCGGGCGCGGCGCTCGGCGCCGCGACGGCCGTGAAGTGGTCGGGGCTCTACGTGCTCGCCGGCGTCGGCCTGTTCCTCGTCGTCTCCGACGCGCTGATGCGCAGGCGCGCGGGAGTGAAGGAGTGGTACGCCGCCGCGCTCGTGCGCCAGGGGCCCGTCGCGTTCCTGCAGCTGGTGCCGGTCGCGGCGGTCGTCTACGTGGTGTCGTGGACGGGCTGGCTCGTCACGACCGGCGGCTACGACCGCGGATCGGATCCCAACCCGCTCATCGCGCTGTGGAACTACCACCAGTCGATGTACGGCTTCCACGTCGGCCTGAGCGCGAGCCATCCGTACGCGAGCCCCGCCTGGCAGTGGCCGCTGCTGCTGCGCCCCACGGCGATGTGGCTCGCGCGGCCCGAGGCCGGCACCGCCCAGTGCGCCTGGAGCGACGACTGCATCGGCGTGATCGGCAGCCATCCGAACCCGATCACCTGGTACGGCGCGTGGGTCGCGGTCATCCTGCTCGTTGCGCTGCTCGTCCGGCGCCGCGCGGGGGCATCCGCGTTCGGGTTCGCCCTCGTGCTGACGGGACTCGCGGTCACGTACGTGCCGTGGCTGCTCTACCCCGCGCGCACGATCTTCCAGTTCTACACGGTGGCGATGCTGCCGTTCCTGGTCATCGCTCTCGCGCTGGCGCTCGGCCGGCTGACGCTGCAGCGGGATCCGGTGACGCTGCCCGACCCGAGCCCTGCCGAGCTCGCCTACGCCCGGCGCGCCGCCGCCCGCGAGACGCGCGCGTGGCGCGTGTTCGCGATCTCGTTCGTGGCGATCGCGGTGCTCGCCGGCGTCTACTTCCTGCCGCTGTCCACCGGCTTCCTCACCCCGTACGGGTTCTGGCTGATGCACATGTGGCTGCCCGGCTGGATCTGACTCAGGACGTGAGTCGCGGGGCGCGCGTGAGGAGAGACCCCACGCGCGCCCCCGCCAGGGTCAGTTGACCTCGTTCGGGTGCCCGCCCACGCGGCCCGAGCCGTCGAGCGGGTCGAGCGCGTCGATCGCGGCGACCTCGGCGTCGGTGAGCTCGAAGTCGAACACGTCGAAGTTCTCGGCCATGCGCTCGGGGCGCACCGACTTCGGGAACACGATGAAGCCCCGCTCGAGGTGCCAGCGGATCACGACCTGCGCGGGCGTCTTGCCGTGCGCGGCCGCCGCGTCGGCGACGGCCTTCTCGCCGAAGAGGTCGTACTTGCCCTGGCCGAGCGGACCCCACGACTCGATGAACATCCCGTGGTCGGCGGCCCACTGCGTGATCTCGCGCTGCTGGTACGCGGGGTGCAGCTCGATCTGGTTCACCGCCGGGGTCACGCCGGTGTCGCCGACGATGCGCTCGAGGTGCTCGACGAGGTGGTTCGACACGCCGATGCTCTTCGCGAGCCCCGCGTCGCGGATCTCGATGAGCTTCTGCCACGCGTTCAGGTAGTTGTCGTTCGCGGGCGCGGGCCAGTGTGTGAGGTAGAGGTCGACGTGGTCGAGGCCGAGCTTCTCCAGGCTCTCGGAGATCGCCGCCTTCGGCTCATCGCCGGCCTGGCGGTCGTTCCACAGCTTGGTCGTGATGAAGAGCTCGTCGCGCGGGATGCCGCTCTTCGCGATCGCGGCGCCCACGCCCTCCTCGTTGCGGTAGATCGCCGCGGTGTCGATGTGGCGGTAGCCGGCCTCAAGGGCCTCACTGACGGCCTTCTCGGCCTCGGCCGGCGGCACGAGGAAGACGCCGAAGCCGAGCTGCGGGATCTCGAAACCGGAATTGAGCGTGATGGTGGGTACGGTCATGCCTTCGACCCTAGGAGCGGGAGGGGGTCTGTGGCTCGGGATTCCGGGATCGAGGTGGCGGCGATAGGATCCGGCAACGCTTCCGACGGTCCCGTTCGGAGGGCGTCCTCTCGTCTGTCCACAGCTCGTCACACACCGGAAGCATCGGTGAAGTATCGTGCACCGCCAGACCGCATTCACACGTCGCTGAAGGGGCTGCATGTCGATTCGGGTTCTGAGCCTCTACGAGGGGTTCTTCGCAGGCGGCGCACGCATCCTGCACACCAACGTCGTCCGCGCGCTCCACGCGTCGGGTCAGCGTCATTCGGTGCTGAGCATCGCGAGCTCGGCGAAGCGCGAGGGGACCATCCAGAGGATGGAATCCGACGCCCGGTACCAGACGCTCACGGCGAGCGGCGTGCCTGTCCGCACCCTGGGACGGACGGCCGGCGCGAGCGCCCCCTCCCCCGAGTCGTACACCGACGAGGAGCTCGCGATCGCGGCGGCGGCGGTGGCCGACGTCGACGTCATCCTGTCGCTGAAGGAGCAGCCGGTCGGCCTGCTGCGCGCCCTGCGCGACCGCGGGCTGATGCCGGACGTGCCCGTGATCGTCTGCCTTCACCGCTCGGATCCCCGGCACTCCGGCGCGGCCCTCGACCACCTCGTCGACGCCGCCCGCGACGGGCTCGTCACCGACGTCGTCTCGTGCGCCGCGTCCACCGAGACGGCCTACCGGCGCGCCGGCGTTCATCCCGAGCGCAGCGTCGTCATCCCGAACGGGATCGACCTCGATGTCTTCCGTCCCGGCACGCAGGACGAGATCTCGGACACCAAGCGGAAGCTGGGGATCCCGGACGATGCCCCGGTGGTCGTGTACGCGGCGCGCTTCGATCCGATGAAGGACCCCTCGCTCTTCCTGCGTGCGGTCGCCGAGCACGAGCGCGAGGACGAGCGCACACACTACGTGATGTGCGGCGCCGGGATGACACGCGAGAACGCGGCGTTCGCCGAGCTGCTCGAGGAGAGCGGCGTCGCCGGCACGCACCGCGTGCACGCGCTCGGCATCCGCGACGACATGCCCGCGCTCTACCGGATCGCCGACATCGTGGCGCTCACCAGCTCGTTCGGCGAGGCCTCGCCGCTGTGCCTTCTCGAGGGGATGGCGAGCGGGGCCGTCCCCGTGACGACCGACGTCGGGGACGCCGCGGTCGAGGTCGACGGCGTCGGGCGCGTCACGACGCACCTCCCGGCGGATGTCGCCGGGCACTGGCGGGATGTCATCGACGAGCCCGTCCCCCACCGCGACGGCATCGACGCGCTGCGAGACCGGATCGGCGCGCACCGGATGATCGACGACTACCGCGACGCGATCGCCACCGCATACGCCGCGCGCATGACGCCGGCCCGCGCGGGGGCCGGCGCCGACGCCCCGCGGCGCTGACCGGAACGACACACCCCCGGCGCCCGACCAGGCGCCCGCGGCCCGCCCTGGCGCGCCGCGCTGAGGCGCGCCCGGCGACATAGACTGGAGGGCTATGCCCGAGCCCCGCATCTCCTACCCGCCCGAGCTGCCCGTCAGCGGTGCGCGGGACGAGATCGCGCGCGCCATCCGGGATCACCAGGTCGTGATCGTCGCGGGCGCGACCGGATCCGGGAAGACCACCCAGCTGCCGAAGATCGCGCTCGAGCTCGGCCGCGAGCGCATCGCGCACACGCAGCCGCGCCGCCTCGCCGCCCGCACGATCGCCGAGCGCGTCGCCGAGGAGCTCGACGTGCCGCTCGGCGGGCTCGTCGGCTACAAGGTGCGCTTCACCGACAAGGTCTCCGACGCGACCCGGATCGCGCTGATGACCGACGGCATCCTGCTCAACGAGATCCACCGCGATCGGACGCTGTCGCGCTACGACACGATCATCGTCGACGAGGCGCACGAGCGCTCCCTCAACGTCGACTTCCTGCTCGGCTACCTCAAGCAGCTGCTCCCCCAGCGTCCCGACCTCAAGGTGATCATCACCTCGGCGACAATCGACCCGCAGTCGTTCGCGAAGCACTTCGCCGCGCAGGACGGCACCCCGGCGCCGATCATCGAGGTGTCGGGGCGCACGTTCCCGGTCGAGATCCGGTACCGGCCGCTGGTGTCCGACGTCGCGGCGGAGGACGCACCGGCGGAGCCCGAGACGGTCGCCTACGACGCCGAGGACGAGGTGTCCGCGATCGTCGCGGCGCTGCGCGAACTCGATCGGGAGGCGCCGGGCGACGTGCTCGTGTTCCTGCCGGGAGAGGCGGAGATCCGCGACGCGGCGGATGCGGTGCGCGGCGCGTTCCGGGATCAGCGCGCGCCCACCGAGGTGCTGCCGCTGTACGGCCGGCTGAGCGCGGCCGAGCAGCACCGTGTGTTCGAGCGCTCGACGCTGGCGGGCGTGAAGCGCCGCGTGGTGCTCGCGACGAACGTCGCCGAGACGTCCCTGACCGTTCCCGGCATCAAGTACGTCATCGACACCGGCACTGCCCGCATCTCGCGCTACAGCAACCGCGCGAAGGTCCAGCGACTGCCGATCGAGGCGATCTCGCAGGCCTCCGCTCAGCAGCGCTCGGGTCGCGCCGGTCGCACGAGCGCCGGCATCGCGATCCGCCTCTATGGCGAGGACGACTTCGCCCGACGTCCCGAGTTCACCGAGCCGGAGATCCTGCGCACCTCGCTCGCATCGGTGATCCTGCAGGCGCTCGCCCTCGACTTCGGCGACATCCAGCGCTTCCCGTTCCTCACGCCGCCGGATTCGCGCGGCGTCAAGGCGGCGACCGACCTGCTCATCGAGCTCGGCGCGGTTGTGCTGACGCGCGACGGCGCGCCTCGCCTGACCCGCATCGGCCGCGACATCGCGAGCCTGCCGATCGACCCGCGCTTCGCGCGCATGCTGATCGAGGCGCACCGCAACGGCACCGTGGCCGAGGTGCTCGCCATCGTGTCGGGCCTGTCGATCCAGGATGTGCGCGAGCGACCGGAGGACCAGAGGGAGCAGGCGGATCAGGCGCACGCGCGATTCGCGGACCCGACGAGCGACTTCCTGACGCTGCTGAACCTCTGGAACCACCTGCAGGAGAAGCAGCGCGAGCTCGGGTCGAGCGCGTTCCGGCGCCTGTGCCGCGCGGAGTTCCTGAACTACGTGCGCGTGCGCGAGTGGTTCGACGTCCACCGCCAACTCCGCGGATTGGCCTCGGGCCTCGGTGGCGGCAAGCGCGGTGCCCGCACGGACTCCCCTCGTTCGTTGAGCGAGCGCGCCAGCGCGAGTCGAAACGGCGCAACATCACCGGATGCTCGACCCGCAGGCGGTCAGGACCGTTTCGACTCGCTGCGCTCGCTCAACGAACAGGGTGATGGGGGCGCCAGGGGCGATCTCATCCACCAGGCCCTCCTCGCGGGCCTGCTGTCGCAGATCGGCATCCTCGACGAGCGCGAGAAGGCGAAGGATGCCCGCGGCCCCCGCGGCGCCGAGTACCGGGGCGCCCGCGGCATCCGGTTCTCGATGTTCCCGGGGTCCGTGCTGCGCAAGCGGCGGCCGAAGGCGGTGATGGCGGCCGAGCTGGTGGAGACCTCGCGGCTGTTCGCGCGCACGGCGGCGCAGATCGATCCGGCGTGGGCCGAGTCGCTCGCGGGCGACCTCGCCAAGCGCCAGGTCTCCGAGCCGCACTGGTCGAAGGACGCCGGTGCCGCGGTCGCGTACGAGAAGGTGACGCTGTACGGCGTCGAGATCGTCCCGCGTCGGCGCATCCAGTTCGCCCGCGTGGATCGCGCGGCGGCCCGCGAGCTGTTCGTGCGGCACGCGCTCGTCGAGGGCGAGTGGGATCCGTCCCGCCTCCCGCAGAACGTGACCGCCTTCCTGCGGCAGAACCACGAGCTGCGGCGCCGACTCGAGAAGCTCGAGGAGCGGGAGCGGCGCCGCGACATCCTGGCGGGCGACGAGGCGGTCTTCGCGTTCTACGACGCGCGCATCCCCGCCGAGGTGTTCGACGTCCGCTCGTTCGAGACGTGGTGGCGTGACGCGCTGTCGCGCACGCCCAAGCTGCTGACGATGCGCGAGGCCGACCTGGTCGAGGGTCAGGCGACCTCCGATGCGCGTGAGTTCCCGACGCGCTGGACGCAGGGCGATCAGACGCTGAACCTTGCGTACCGGTTCGAGCCGGGAGCGCCGGATGACGGCGTCACGGTGGTCGTGCCGCTCGCCCTGCTCGCCTCGCTGGAGCCGGTCGGGTTCGACTGGCAGGTGCCGGGGATGCGGTCCGAGCTCGTCACCGCGCTGCTGCGGGCGCTGCCGAAGGCGATCCGCCGTCACGTCGTTCCCGCCGCCGATTGGGCCGAGAAGCTGTCCGCCGAGCTGGAGGGACAGGGGCCGGAGGACCACGCCGGTCGCCCGCCGCAGTCGCTGCGCGAGGCGCTCGCGAAGCGCATCCAGCGCGTGGCGAACCAGCCGGTGACGGCCGCCGACTTCGAGCTCGAGCGCGTGCCGGGGCATCTCACGATGTCGTTCCGCGCGGTGGACGAGCGCGGCCGCGCCCTCGGGGCGGATCGCGACCTGCGCACCCTGCAGGATCGCCTCGCCGGCCGCGCACGGCAGAGCGTCGCGCGGTCGCTCGATCGCGAGGCGCGTCGCACCGGTCCCGCGGAGGTCGCGGGCGCGCGTCCGGTGCTGGAGCGCACGGGGCTGACGGACTGGGACCTCGGCGATCTGCCCGAGGTCGTCGACACCAAGGTGGCGGGCGGCGTCGTGCGCGGGTACCCCGCCCTCGTGGACGAAGGGTCAACCGTCGCGCTGCGCGTGGAGGCCACGCCCGAGCGGGCAGCGGCCGACACGCGCCGCGGCGTGCGCCGGCTCCTCCTGCTGCAGGTGCCGTCGCCCGTGTCGTACGTGCAGGAGCATCTCACCGCGAACGAGAAGCTCGCTCTGGCGGCCTCGCCGTATCCGTCGGCGAAGGCGCTGATCGAGGACTGCCGCGCCGCGGTCGCCGACGCGGTGCTCGACCGATCGGGCTCGCTCCCCCGCACGCGCGCCGCATTCGACGCCCTGAAGCAGGAGGTGACCCGCGGATCCGTCGACGACGTGTTCGCGTGCGTCTCGCTCGTCGCGCGCATCCTCACCGCCGCGCGCGAGGTCGAGCGCGGGCTGAAGAAGTCGAACTCGATGGCGCTGCTCGGACCGCTCGGCGACATCCGCGGCCAGCTCGCGGGGCTCATCCATCCCGGGTTCGTCTCGGCCACCGGCCTCGCTCGGCTTCAGCACCTGCCGCGCTACCTGGAGGGCATCCGGCTGCGCCTCGAGGCGCTTCCCGACAATCCCGGCCGCGACCGCGCCTGGATGACCGAGCTCGAGCGCGCGACGGCCGCGTACGCGGAGGCGGGCGGCACGATCCCCCTCCCGCAGGATGCCCCCGAGCACCTCGTGCGCGCCCGCTGGCTGCTGGAGGAGCTGCGCGTGGGCCTGTTCGCCCAGCGCCTCGGCACGGCCGAGCAGGTCTCGGTCCAGCGCCTGCAGAAGGCCCTGCGCCCCTAGGGCATGTCTGACAATTGCCGGGTCCAGGCGATGACGGCGTTGAGGATGACAGCGGCCCGGTAGGTGATCGCGAGTTT